>DASQQR010000065.1:0-7914 GCA_035643335.1 Anaerolineales bacterium | reverse complement strand
GCTTCTGCGTACAGGCGCGCGTTTTCGATGGCGATGACCGCCTGTTGGGACAGGCCGTTGAGAAAGTTCAGTTCATCCTGGTCGAACTCGCGGCCTTGGCCCGTGCGCCAAACCGACATCAGGCCGCGCACACCTTCGGATGAAAGCAGGGGAGCAACCATCAGGTGCTCGTGTTCCTGGGTTTGCGTATCGGCGATCGTGATGGCGCGCGGGTCGTTCTCTGTATCGTTGACTACTTCCGCCACACCTTTGCGGGCAATGTCCCCAATGATGCCCTCGCCATAATGGATCTCGGTTGCGCTGATTTCAGCGGCGATGTCCCCCACCGCGGCAATGGCCGTGTACACCTCGGGGCGCTCGGACTCCGGCAGGAAGACGGCGCTGGAATCGGCGTCCAGAAGTCGCTTGGCGTGAGAGGCAATCTGCTCCAGCACGCTGCCTAGTTCAAGGGTGGAAGAAATATGCCGCCCAGCCTCGACCAAAGTCGCCATCTCGTTGGCGCGGCGTTGCGTTTCGAGGTAAAGCCGGCCGCTTTCAATAGCGATAGCCGTTTGGCGCGCCACGCTGACAATGAAGTCTAGATCCGGTTGTGCGAAGAGGCCCTCCGCGTGCGGTCGCCACACCGAGATCATGCCGATCGTTTGCCCGCGTGAAACCAGGGGAGCGCACATGAGCCCTTCATCTTCGATCAAAGGCGTTCCCGGGACATGATGCGCTCGTGAGTCGTGATACGGGTAATTGACGAATTCAGCCACACCCGTTTTCGCAATGTCCCCGGTGATGTCCTCCCCAAGATGAACACTCGACGATTTGATCTCTTCGGTGTATGTTCCCAGGGCCACATGGGCGCGTAAAACATCGCTATCAGCTTCGCGCAGGTAAATGGCAATGTCGCGCACACGCAAGATCTCCTTGGCATGCGCCGCAATTCTTTCGAGAACGGGTCCGAGATCGCGTGAAGCCGCGATGTCATTTCCGATCTCTGCCAGGGTCGCCATCTCCCGCGCCCGGCGCTGCGTCTCGGCGTGCAGCTGGGCCGTTTGTATAGCAGCACCTACACTGGCAGCGATGGTCGTCAGCAAGCGGAGGGACTCTTCATCGAAAAAATCCTCCTGCGTGGTGCTTTGCACGCTCAACACGCCGATGGTATCCTTGCCCGATTTGATCGGCACGCCCAGATAGGAAAGTGCTTGCCGGCCAACCAGGGTAGCGCCAATGGCTGCTCGACGCTCATCGATATCTCTATTGATCAGCAGCGGCTCGCCTGACTGGATGATCTTACTCGTCAGCCCTTCACCCAGTTTGAGGGTAGCAAACGATTCACCAACTTGGTACGGGAAGTGGATGATATTCGTTAGCGGGTCGAGCAAGGCCACATAGGCAATATCCGCATTGAAGATATCCCGCATCTGCTTCCCGATCAGCTGGATTAGGCTGTCCAGGTCCGGCTCAGCGACCAGCGCCTGGCTCACCGTGCTGATGGCGGCCAACTCGGCGTTACGCTGTTCGGTCTCTTTGAGCAAGCGCTGGGTTTCGCCAAACAGGCGCGCATTTTCGAGCGCCACGCTCATCGAGTTAGCAAGGGTCTGCAGCAGGCGCACGTCCGATTCGCTGAAGGCATGTTCGTGTTCATAGTTTTCCAGGGTAACCACTCCGATTACGCGATCACCTGCCACCATCGGCACGGCCAGCCATGATTTCGTCGTGTCTTCATCCTCATTGGGAGCAAACACTGCCCCGAGCTCCTGAAAACGGTCGGCTGCGTTTTCATTGATGATCAGCGGTTGGCGCGACCGGATAACGTGCGAGATCAAGCCCTTTCCGAACTCCCATCCTTCTTGCCGGATGCGCTCGCCACGAAAGAGATAGTACGGGAACTCGACCCGGTTGCTCAAATTATCGTAGATGTTAATGCCCACTCCTTGAGCATCGAATACATCGCGGATTTTGTCGCCGACCAGATCGTAGATACCCTGCATATCCATCTTGGCGACCAGCCCCGCTTGCACGCTGTTGATGATGGCGAGTTCGGCGTTGCGTTGTTCAGTCACTTTGAGCAGGCGCTGAGTCTCGTCGAACAGGCGAGCATTTTGAAGGGCCGTGCCCAAAGAGGCGGCGATGGTGGTCAGCAGGCGCATATCCGAATCGCCAAAGGCGTTCTCGCGCTCGTAATTTTCGAGGCTGATGATTCCAAGCACGCGGTCGTTGCTGATGATTGGGACAGACATCATCGATTTGGATGAGTCTGTGCCGGAGATCGTGCCAATTTTCAACCGGGCATAATCTTCCGGCGTGTTGAGCAGCATGGGCTGGCGCGTTTTAACGATGGTTTGGTATGGCCCGCCTGGATTGGGGGGTTGCGCTGGAAGAGTGAGTCGCTTGCCATGTTCGTAGGTGTAAAGATAGTGAATCAGATCGGTTTCCTCTTGGTACCAACTGATGACAAGGTCGCCGATTTTGAAGATTTCGCTCAGTTTATCTCCGGCAAGGTCGACAATGCTCTGGAAATCCAATTCGGCGGCCAGGCCCTGTTGGATGGAGTTGATGATCTGTAATTCGGAATTTCGCTGGCGAGTTTCCTCTATGGCACGCGCGCGGGTCAACGCGGTGGCGATGTGCTGGGCGACGAAAGTGAGCACTTGCACATCTTCACCTGCATAGGCGACGCCGGGCTCGTAACTCTGAATCGCCAGCACACCCAGAACTTTGTCCTCAACCTTTAACGGCAGGCCAATCCCATCCACTGGCCGCGTGCCTTCCAGTTGCAGCTCTCCAAGCTCGACCAGTTTGTCGAAATCGACCGAGTGGTGGAATGCTTTTCCAGTGCGGATCACATAAGCCGTCCAACCCCTGAATTCCCTTAGCGGTATTGGCGGGGGTGCTTCATCCCCGGCTGCGTCTACGTAATAAGGCCAGCTGATCAGCCCCGATCCTTCATCATACAGGGCGATAAACAGGCTCTTTGCGTACATGAGCTCGGCGACGATGCCGTGCACCTGGGCGTAAAATTCCTGTAAATCCTGCGAGGCGCTGGCAGCCTCCGCGATCTTGAACAGGGCGGTCTGGATTTTGTTGCTTTCGGTGACCTGCTCCGTCCGTTCTCTGACCTTTTGCTCGAGCCCCTCCGCCCACTGGGCGTTCTCTAAAGCGGCCGCGGCCTGGCCAGCCAGGATGGTCAGCAAATCGGCATCGTTGCGCCCGAACGGACCGAAGATCAGGCGGGTATCGGCGTACAGTACACCCATCACGCGGTCAGAGAGGACCAACGGCAGAATCAGCAGCGAACGCTGGTGGATTTCGGGAGGTTCACCTGCCGGAACAGATCCCACTTCTCCGATTAGGACCGCCTGGCGCGATAAGATGACCTGATCGACAAAGGATTCGGCCGCTGCGGGGATTTCCTGCTGCTGGTCCTCTTCCAATCCATGTCCCAGCACGATCTGGAGAGGACCTTGGTTCGCGTCGTTCCGCAAGGCCAGAAAAGCCCGCTCCGCGCCGCTGAGTTCGATGAATTCATCCAGGATAAAGCTGGGCACCTCCACCGCATCCCGCTGCGAGGCCAGGCGGCTTCCAAAAGCCAGCAGCCGGTTGAACTGGTCCTGGTCGATGCCGGGCTGCGGTCGGTACCCGGTCAGTGAGACCAAGGGGATGTCACGGGCGTACGCCTGGCGGGCCCATTCCAGCAGGATTGCCGGGTTGTAAAAGTACCCGTGCAGGTAACTGCGGCGTAGGCCGGCATCCCGGATTTCGCTGGCCCTCTCCGAAATCAAACTACACGCGCCTTGGAGCAATTCCCAGGCATCCCCCGGCGCCAGGGGCAAGTTTCCATCAGCCTGTTGGAGCGCCCGGTAACGATGCCACAAAGGAAATTCCAGTCTATCCGGATCGGCGATTTCACGGGCCAGTTCAAGAGCTTTTTCGGTTAGGCGGAGAGCGCCGCGCAGATCCCCTAATGCGAGCGCGTTCTCGCCCGCCATTCCCCACACTAGGGGTAGAAAGGTGGGAGCGACCTGCATCATTTCTATGGCCTGCTCGAAGCAATCCTGGGCAGCCCGGTAACTGCCCGCCAGATTTAGCATGTACCCCCGCATGTAGGTCGCAAAAGCCTCGACATTTTCGACCCCTGCGGCTTCGGCCTCGGAAATCGTGCGCGCATTCAGTGTCAGGCCTTTCTTGCGGTATCCTGCCAGGAAACCCGCTGCGGCTGTCTGGTGCTCTGTGAGCAGATAATTCGAACGCGAGCCTGTGGATTTGCTGATTTCAAGCGCCTGTCTAAACAAATCATATGCCCGTTTGTTGAGGCCGTGGTCGTAATACAAGTTGCCCAGATTATGCAGCATTGCCCCAATAGCGCGCTTCTCTCCAATCGCCCGGTATATTTCCAGGGCCTTTTCAAAAGGCCCGCGCCTTAGCGACGGATTTGTCTCCGAGAAACCGAGAGATTGATAGGCTTTAGCCTGAAGCAAACGCTCGTCCAGGTCCTGGGAGATTTCCATCACGCGCCGGGAATAGGGTTCGCCATCCCGGCCGGTGAAGGAGGCGCAATAAGCCAGCTGAAAAGCACACCCGGCTTCCTCCCGGCGCGCCCCCAACCGCCCGAAGGTATCTATTGCGCCGGAGAAATCCTGGATAGCAAGGTCGTAATTCCCGGTGCTGGTATGGGCCATCCCCAACACGTATTCCGCTTTGGCTTCGTAAAAAGGCAGGCCGCGCTCACGGGCTAGCGACCGCACGGTTTCGCCCAATTCCCGGCTTTTCTCAAATTCCCCGATCTCATTGAGGGCCAGCGCCTGGCGGGTCAGGGCATCCAGATAACGCTCGACATTCGTGCGCCGCCTGGATAATCCCGCAAGGATTTCCAGGTCCTGCAACTCGGACCGGTATTCGGCCAGGCGGTCATAGCAGAAAGCACGCCCATCCCGTAGGGAATACTCATCCTCCGCGGAGAGCCCGGGGGCTGCGAGGGCTTCGGTGTAGCAGGAGATAGCCTGTTCCCACTCGTAGGCGATGCGGGCCCGCCGGGCGGCGGTTTGCAGCTCCGAGAGGGATGTGTGGGCACTTATGGTGTCATCCATGTTCTCAGGATTAGGCCTATTATTATCCTATTGGTCTGGATAAAGGGAATTATATCAATGTTTTAATACGGTGGGGGGTGAAGTCCAGCTGCACCCAAAAGGAAACGCAACCTGAACATCAACCGGCATCCTGACCCGTAGTGTCGTCGCTGGCATTCTAACCGGTTGGCTATTTCTTCACTCCCTTATCTTATCGCTCATGAGCCACCAAGGGTCCGGATCTCCCCGCGCTGATCCATCCCAACCATACTCACCTGTTCTCCCGCTCCCTCAGTACAGCTGATTCAGCCACCACCACCTTGCGGTAAACCTCCTCCGCCGGCCGCACTTCGCCCTCCACGGCCAGCAGATCTTCCACCGCAACCCCAAACAGCCGCTCGTTTTCCCGCAGATACGGCTCGATCAGCGCCCAATCCGCCTGATCTAACGCGGTGAACTTCCCGCCATTGAGCTGCTCTTCCTCCACCTTGTGGTAGGGGTCGCGCAAATAAATCGCTCCGCCCGAGGCCAGCGAGAACAGGTTCCCACCCGGATAAGGTGATTCACGGTCCTGCAGCTTCCCGCTCTCGTCAAACCCTACGCCGTTCAAAATCACGAAGCCGCCTCCGTTCAGCGGATCGCCCGCCATGAATGACTCGGCCAGATAGTCCAGGCAGGTGCCGTTGATCACCGCTCGCGGCCGGCCCACCGCGTTGATCAGCGGTCGTCCGGCTGCCGAACCCAGCACGTAAATCTCGCCCCCCTTGGCGCCGTACAGGAAGGTCTGCCCCACGTCGCCGTGGATCACCAGCTTGCCACCCTTCAGGATTTGCCCCACCTGGTCCTGTCCGTCGCCGTGCAGATGCACCTGGCCGCCGTCCAGGCCTGACCCCGCGTAGTCGCCCACGTCGCCATACAAATCTACCCGCATCCCCTCACTGGTCGGTCCTAAGCCGCAGGCTGCGAAGCGCCCCCCGCGCCAGTTGTAGACCACCAATCGGCGGTATCCGGCTTCGACCGCCCGCACCATCCAGCGCGCCGCGCTCTCCTCCCCCTCCGGCGGAAAGCCGGCCATATCCATGACCAATGTGCGGGACTTTGTATCCGGGATCTGCCGACCCGATCCGGCTACCTCCAGTAGGAGATCGCGGTTCGCCCAGGTCAGCCGCCGCAGGCTGGTGGCCTCGTGCCTTGGTCTGCCCCCCAAGCCAAGTAGGGGCACGATCCCGAACAAGCCTTCCAGAGCCTCATCCACCAGCGCGATCAACGAAGCGCGTTTCTTGACCCCGCTGTCATAGCGCCGGTCGTGCAACAGGTTCATGCTCCCCAGGGCAAACCCCCACTCACTATCTCCATTGCGGGCGAACGCCCGCAGCCAGTCCAACCCCCACATGATCTCGTCCCACGTAGCCGCAGCCATCGCTGGCTTCAGCCAGCGCCACATCGAAGTAGCGCCGCCGTTGTCAAAGGCGTGCAGGCCCTGGTTTTCGAATTCGCGCCGAAACCGCGCGGTGGCTTTTTCAGGATCGATCTGGCTGCGCACCACCTGGCGCCTGCGGCGATCGACCCGCACGGGTTCGCCGAATTTGTCCGCGCAAGCCAGCCCCTCGGCGGGCGTGAAGGTGAAGCGGAAGGCGCCGCCATCTGTGTGCGAACCGCCGCGCGCCACCCAATACTTATCCGCCACGGGCTGGAAGCGCTCATCCTCCCCGGCCAGCGAGCGCAAACAGGCGTTGATCGCCTGCCGCTCCGAAGCAATCAACCCAATCTGGACCCCCCGGCTCCCTGTTCCCTCACGATCGGGCGAGGTCTCCCGACCGAGCCCCTCCCCTCCCAAATTCTCATACAACGCAAACACCTGCGGCCTGAGCATGCTCGTATCCGTGATGCCCAGCAGCTCGTAGCGCTCCTCATCCGGCAAGGAGCGCGCCAGGATGAAGAACCATGGCCCATCGGGCGACCCGCGCATGTGCGTGCGCTGGACCGCCCGGTAGAGTTCCTGCTTTTCCGCAGGCAGCATGACGAAATCGTGCTCGGTGGTGGGCGCCATGGCCTCCAGGGTGATCTCGAGTGGGTATTCGTATACCCGGTCCCACAGGTCGAACAACTGCACACTCACCTCGGTGTCCGTCAGGAACTGTTGGCCGATATTGCGCTGGCGCAGGTATTCGCCCACCGCGTGGTAATTGGCGAAATCACCGTTGTGCACCAACGCCTCGTTCAAACCGATGAAGGGATGCGCCCCGCCTGGGTGCCACACCCGCCCTTTGGTGGGGTAGCGCTGGTGAGCGATCCACACGTGGGCGCTCTGGTCCTCCAGCCGGTAGTATTCCACCACCTGCTCAGCGTAACCCACGATCTTGAGCACCGACAGGTCCCGCCCATGGCTGAGCACGAAGGCGCGCTTCTCCCCCAAACTGGCGTAGAAAGCGTTGTTCAGGCGATAAGTATTCTGGTAGACGAACTCATCCTCGACAGCGCGGGGCGGCAAGTCCTCCAGGCCCTTTTCCCCCGCAAACTGGGCCAGGACGTCCGCTTTGATGCGCCCGAAGTAGCGCCACACGTCCGGCGGGCGCACCTCCAGCCTCTTCACGGCCCGGAAATCGTCCAAACGCGGCAGCTCATAAGCCTGTGTGATGTCAAAATAGGGCTGGATAAATTGCGCCTCCACCTCAGCGCGCGCCTCCGGATCCAGCAACGCCACCTGCAACAAAGTATGCGTGCGCAGCGTTTGCTGGTCCACCCCGGCCTGCCCCGGATCCAACCCGACCATGGCGATCCCCCCGCCCTTCCCATTGCCGCGGTTGTGCATCTGGCGCGAAGCCGCCAGCACGTGCCGCCCGGCGACGGGTATATTGGC
>DASQQR010000064.1:0-4840 GCA_035643335.1 Anaerolineales bacterium | reverse complement strand
GTTGGCGATGATCGCCTTGCTCAACGCGGCTATTGCGGTCGAACCCTTCCTGTATGCCGCATTGCTGATTGAGTTGGCCGTCCTGTTGAGCATACCTTTTCTCGCCCCACCGGAAGAATCAATTGGACGCGGGGTGCTGCGCTACCTTACCTTCCAGACCCTGGGTGTGCCATTCATTTTATTTAGCGGCTGGATCTTAACTGGGGTGGAGTCCAGTCCGGGCGCGCAAGATCTTGGGGCACGCGCCGCAGTATTGATCGGCCTGGGATTTGCCTTCCTCCTGGCGGTTATTCCGTTTCATTCTTGGGTCCCCATGTTGGCGCAGGAGTCCCACCCTTATACAGTGACGTTTATCTTTTTGCTTTTACCAGGAGCAGTCACTTTCTTCGGGCTGGGATTCTTAGACCGCTATGCCTGGTTGCGAAATTTCCAGGAGTTATATCTGGTATTGCGCGTGGTGGGTGTGGCGATGGTATTCGTCATGGGGTTGTGGGCCGCGTTCCAACGTCACCTTGGGCGTATCCTGGGATATGCGGTCTTGTTTGAGATTGGCCTAACGCTTGTGTCGATTGGCCTCACACGAGGTGATCAAGCCGGTACTTCCCTGGAGATCCTTTTTGCCTCTCTGCTCCCCCGTGGCCTGGCTCTTGGCGTTTGGGCCCTTGCTCTCACCGTCATCGGTTCTCAGACCGCGGATTTGTATTACCGGGACGTTCAAGGGATCGCTCGCCGCGCGCCGGTTGCGGTGGGTGGGCTGATTTTTGCCCATTTCACCCTGGTTGGACTTCCTCTGACAGCCGGTTTTCCCGTCAGGTTGGCTTTCTGGGAAAATCTCGCCCAGGTCTCTCCTCTCATCGCGATTTGGGCCTTCTTGGGAAACGTCGGGCTGCTCGTAGGCGCTCTCCGAACGCTGGTGGTGACGGTAATGGGTCCGGATGAGGAGCCGTGGCAGCCCACCGAGAACTGGATAGAGCAGTTCTTTCTGGTCGTAGGGATACTGGCGTTATTGCTTGTTGGTTTGCTTCCCCAATGGTTTTTACCGTTTTTCGCCAATTTGCCCCGAGCTTTCGAGCACCTGATCCCCTAGGGGGTTAATGCTATAATTCAGTGAATTTTCAGAACAGATTTTACCCTTCATTTTCTGGCTCCGCGGCTCTTAGCAAACTTGGCGTCTCAGAGGTTCCGTTTTACATGGTGTTGACGAATATGATGTCCGCGTTATCCATGTCCAAATAACGGGTTTCTCGAAAATTCGCCAGACCCCTGTAAATAAAATAGTTGGAGAACGAAATGGAACTAAATCAGATCTTAAAGCACGTAGAGTGGCTGGACGATGAACGCCGCAAGGACAAGGACACCATTGCCAAACAGGAAGATCGTTTAATTAGTTTAGAGGGGAATTTGGACGCTGCTCACCAGCAGATCAGGGAATTGAGTGGAGAGATCACGCGTTTGTCAGCCGTTGTTGCTCGCATGGACCGTTTTGACGAAGCATTAGTCCAGCAGCGAGTCGAGTTCAACAGTCAAATTGAGGAATTAGAAAAACAGACAAAAAGACGTGAGGAAGAGAGTGAAAAGGTGCGCCGGGTTGAGATGAGAGCGGTGGACAGCACCTTAGGAGCGATTCGCAAAGAACTGGAACCCATATCGGGTTTGCAGAGAGGCTTACAGGCGCGTATCGAAGAGGAGCACCGCCTGGCGCGCTTGATTGATGAATTGCGGGTGAAGACCCAGGAAATCCGCCGAGATGAAGAGGAATACAACCGCTCATACCGGCTGCTGGAGGATGGTCGCCGCCAGGATTCAAAACGTTTGGTTGACCTGCAAGGGGAGGTTTCGGCGATGCGGAAGCGCCTGGATGAACAGCGCGGCAAAACGGAATTGTTGAACGCCAATTTCCGTAAGGTGGAGACTCGTCTAAATGAGCTCTTGACTGTGGAGGAAGAACGTCGCGACGCCCAGAGTGAATTCCTGGATAAACAAGCCCTGCTCCAGGTAGAGCGAGACCGGGAATGGAAAGAATGGCAAGCTCGTTTTGAGACCATCGGAAAGCAGGCTTCCGATGTGGAAGCCCAGCTTCAGACCATGGATGCCACCCACCGGAATGTGCAGCGCGCCAAGGAATCTCTCGACGAGTTAACCCAGCGGGTTGAACGGCGCATCAACGAGATCACGGAGATGCAGCGTCTGGGCGAGGAGCGCTTTCGCCAGGAGTGGGTGACCTTCAAAGCGGATGATCAAAAGCGCTGGACCAACTATACCCTCACTCAGGAGGAGCAGCGTAGCGAGACCAACCGCAACCTGGAGAAACTAGGCGAAAGGATAACCCACCTTGAGGACAGCCTCCAAGAACTTCACGATCTCTTTTATCAAATCAACGAGCACACGGAGAAACGGCTTCAGGGACTATTGGCTCTGGCTCATGAGTGGGTCGCAGCCTACGAACGCAGTCTCGGCCGCGTTCGTTAGCCAATAACTCCGGTATGCGCGTAATTGGAACAGCTGGTCACGTAGACCACGGCAAATCCACACTGGTCGAGGCCCTGACCGGAATACATCCCGACCGGCTGAAAGAAGAGCAAGACCGGGAGATGACCATCGATCTCGGCTTTGCCTGGATGACTTTGCCTGGCGGGGAGGAAGTGGGCATCGTCGATGTCCCGGGTCACCGCGATTTCATCGAGAACATGCTGGCCGGAGTAGGGGGGATCGACGCCGCGCTGTTTGTGGTCGCGGCGGATGAAGGCGTCATGCCGCAAACCCGCGAGCACCTGGCGATATTAGATATTTTGCGGATTCAAGGCGGCGTGGTGGCAATCACCAAATCGGATCTGGTGACCAGCGGTGACTTAGGCGGCTCAGATTGGCTCGACCTCGTCGAGGAGGATCTGCGCCACGTCTTGTCCGGTACTGTCTTGGAGGCGGCTCCGATTGTGCACGTATCTGCCCGTACAGGCGCAGGCATTGCCGAGTTACGAGAGGCTCTGGGCGGGGCACTGGCGGGTAGACCCCCACGCCCGGATTTCGGGCGGCCGCGCCTGCCGGTGGACCGGGTCTTTACCATCGCGGGCTTTGGGACGGTGGTAACCGGGACCTTGACGGATGGTCAGCTTGGAGTAGGAGACGAAGTTGAAATCCTTCCTAAAGGCCTGCGCGGACGTGTAAGAGGCCTGCAAACCCACAAACGAAAAGAAGACATCGCCGTGCCTGCCAGCCGCACAGCTGTAAATATTTCAGGAATTAACGTGGATCGAATCCAGCGCGGGGACGTCCTCGCTCATCCTGGCGATTACCGGCCGACCCGGCGCCTGGATGTGCGTTTCCGCTTGCTGGCGGATGCCAACCAGGCTATAAAACACAATTCTGAAGTCAAGTTGTTTGTCGGGGCCACCGAAATGATCGCCAGGCTGCGCCTCCTGGGCGCTGACGCTCTGGGACCAGGTGAAGAGGGCTGGCTTCAATTGGAGCTGCGCGACCCAGTGGTCGCGATGCGCGGCGATCACTATATCCTCAGGCGGCCCTCTCCGCCCGAGACTCTGGGGGGTGGTACAGTCGTCGACCCTCATCCAGAAGGGCGCCACAAGCGCTTTTCCGAAAGCGCGCTGGCGCGGCTGGAGGCTTTGTCGCGGGGGACCCCCTCCGATGTGATCCTGGAATCCCTGTTGGCCCTGGGCGCTGCGCCCCTGCGCGAGGTGTCCGCGCGCGCCAGTTTGCCGGAAGCCGTCACGGAGCAGGCTCTCAGGGCACTGCAAGTTAGCGGACAATTAGTGATGTTGGAGCCCGCAAGCGAAGAGCTGTCCGCCAATGATGACGTGCTGGTGACGAGCAAGGGTTACTGGGATCAAATCGCTTCTCAAGCCGTCCAGGTGGTAGAGAATTACCACCGGACGTATCCGCTGCGTCGCGGCATGCAACGGGAAGAGCTCAAGAGCCGCCTGAAGGCAAGCCCGCGTTTGTTCAATGCTGCCCTGAGGAAGCTGGTTGCCGAGGGCCGGCTCGTGGAATCGGGCCCGCTGGTGTACCGGCCCGGACATGAGATCCGTTTTAGCCCGGAGCAGGAGCGTTCTGTGCAGACTCTGTTGGCCCGTTTTAGAGCCTCACCGTTCTCACCTCCGAGCATTAAAGATGCGCGCGTAGAAGTTGGCGAGGAGTTATTCAACGCTTTGGTGGATTTGGGGCTCCTGGTACCTGTATCGCCGGAAGTAGTTTTTCGCCGGGAAGACTACGAAGAGATGGTGGCACAGGTGCGCCATCTGTTGCAGGAAAAGGGAACGTTGACGGCTGCTCAGGTGCGCGATCACTTCGACACCAGCCGCCGCTACACGCTGGCCTTGTTAGAACACCTGGATGAGATTGGCGTTACCGTGCGGGAGGGGGACGTACGGCGGCTCAAGTAGATTTTGCGGGCCGAACCGGTTTGGCGAGCTAACCTGATCCTCACTCAATCCTTGAATACACCCATTCCCCTCCCACCATGGTCGCCAGGGGGAGGATTTCGCGGAGCTGTTCCGCCTCGCAGGTGAACGGATCCATTTCCAGCACCAGCAAATCGGCATAATAATTGGGGGCCAGCTTTCCCAGTCGGTCTTCCGTCCCAGCCGCATAAGCGGCCCCGCTGGTGTAACCACGCAGGGCTTCATCTAAACTCAGCTTTTGTTCGGGATACCAGCCATCCGGCCCAGGAGGGCCATTCCGGCGATGGCGGGTTACAGCGGCATGCAGTCCCCAGAATGGGTTGGGCGATTCGACGGGCGCGTCCGAGCCGTAAGCCATCCGGGTGCCCTGATCCAACAACGTGCGCCAGGCATAGGAGTAGGCTGCGCGTCTTCCCCAATATCGC
>DASQQR010000063.1:0-2204 GCA_035643335.1 Anaerolineales bacterium | reverse complement strand
AAATTGTAGACGTGACAACCGCTAATATTTTTGACCACATCAAAGCTTTCTCTTAATATCCAAGAATTTTTAAAAGGAGTCAGGAGACATGAGGAGAATGAAATCACTCAAACTATTAGCTCTTCTTATTTTCGCGGCATTACTCGTGGGGGCATGTGCACAGGCCGCACCAACCACCATCAAAATTGGCGTTAATGCTCCCCTAACCGGCGATATCCCCAAGGTTGGCGAAGGGACCAAGTATGCAGCGCAGATGTGGCTTGAGGATGTCACTGCGGCCGGCGGATTGGATGTAGGCGGCACGAAGTACCCGGTCGAATTGGATATCCAGGACAACGAATCCAAGGCTGAGTCAGCCGTCGCGGCCAACACCAAGATGATCACCCAGGACAGTGTGCTGGTCATCGTCGGGCCGCAAGCCTCCAAGCAGGCCGTTCCGGCTGGCGAAGTCGCCAACAACGATGAGACGCCCATGGTGAGCCCGTGGTCAACCAATCCGAATACCACGCTAAACCGACCCTGGGTGTTCCGAGCTTGCTTCCTCGATCCCTTCCAAGGGCCGGTGATCGCCAATTTCGTGACCGACGAGTTCGGCTATACCAAAGCGGCAGTTCTATACGACATCGCCAGCGACTATCCCAAGGGCCTGGCTGAATACTTCAAGTCGGCCTGGGAGGACCTGCACGGAGCCGGTTCGGTGGTGGCATTTGAGACCTTTACGACGAAGGACAAGGACTTCAGCGCCCAACTGACCAAGATCAAGGACTCCGGGGCTGAGTTTCTCTTCACTCCCCAATACTACGATGAGGTTCCCTTGATCGTCAAACAGGCCCACCAGTTGGGATTCACCAATCCCATCGTCGGCAGCGATAGCTGGGGCTCGGCGGAGCTGATGTCGCTTTGCGGCTCGGACTGCTATGGCCTCTACTTCAGCACCCACTACGCGGCAGCGGGAGCAACTGGGGCGACCAAGGAATTCATCGATCGCTATAACGCCAAGTACGGCTATGTGCCCGATGACGTAGCCGCGCTGACCTGGGATGCCTTCGGGCTGGTGCAAACGGCCATTCAAAACTGCGGCACCATCACGGGCGATCTGGCAACCGATCGCAAGTGTGTACGGGATGCACTGGCTCAAATCAAGGACTTCCAAGGAATCACCGGCAACATGACCTTCACTGCTGGCAGTGGCGACCCGCAGAAATGCGCGGTCATCGTCAAGATCAGCGACACGGGTGAGTTCACATTCTTCAAGCAAGTTTGCCCGTAGAATAGGAACATCTGATTTTCATCCGAGTTGAATAGGGTCAGGCAAGCATCAAGCACCACATCGGCAAAACCCGAGGGGCGGGCTGAGAGAATCTATTCTGTCAGCCCGCCCTGTTGAGGAGTGATTTTATGGCAACGCTTCTTCAAATGATTTTCAACGCACTTCAATCGGGCAGTTTCTATGCATTAATCGCCCTGGGTTACTCAATGGTTTACGGCATCCTGATGTTGTTCAACTTTGCCCACGGCGATATCTTCATGACAGGAGCGTATATCGGCTTCTTTATTTCGACCGGCCTGGTCGCTTTGGCTTCGCTGGGCATCCTGCCCCTGCCGAACTGGGCCCTCCTGGCGCTGACTGTTGTATTTGCCATGATTGCTACCTCCTTTGTCGGCATGATCGTCGAGCGGGTGGGCTACCGGCCGCTCCGGAATGCTCCCAGAGCGTCCGCGGCGATTACAGGTCTAATGATCGGCATCGTCCTGGAAACTGGCAACCTGGCGCTTTTGGGCGCGGAACGGCGTAATTTCCCCACCTTCATTGAAACGCAAACGTACCAGGTCATGCAGGGGGTAACCATAACGAATACCCGCATCATGATCGTTGTGCTCTCCATTCTGCTCATGGTTGCACTGCACCTGTTCGTACGCCGTACCAAGTGGGGTATGGCCATGCGGGCCATGGCTTATGATTTTGTCGTGGTCCCGTTGATGGGCATCTCCAGCAACACCATCGCAGTAATGACTTTTGCGATCGGATCCGCCTTGGCGGCCGCTGCCGGCATCTTCTACGGCATCGCCTACCCTGTGCTGGATCCTTATATGGGCATCATTATCGGCTGGAAGGCCTTCGTGGCCGCAATTCTAGGGGGGCGCGGATCCGTCATTGGGGCCGCACTTGCTGGCTTTCTGCTGGGCTTTATTGAGATTTTTGT
>DASQQR010000062.1:0-4490 GCA_035643335.1 Anaerolineales bacterium | reverse complement strand
ACAAACGACGGTTACGCAGGAGGCAACCATGCCAGGCACTCCTCCAAGCCCTGAAACCCAGGCCGAAAACCCGCTGGTCAGGCGAGCTAAGGCGGATCTCGCCCAACGGTTGAATGTCGCCATCGAAGATATCGAGCTCATCAAGTATGAGGAGGTCGTCTGGCCGGACGCCAGCCTGGGCTGCCCGCAGCCCGGTATGCGCTACAAGCAGGTGCCGTATGATGGCGCCCTGATCGTGCTGAAGGTCGCCGGTCGTGAGTATGAATATCATAATGGCGGATCCCGCGGGTTATTCCTCTGCGAGCAAACCATCCAGGTAAAGCCCACCTCTCCTAACCTTGACGAATTCCTCCCCACGCTTGGTTCAGTGGAGGATTAGTCACAACACAACGATCGCTGGGATCACCCCAAATCAGCGTTCAAAAAACAGCCGGCCTCAGGGCTTGGCCTGAGGCCGGCTTATCTTTTATCAACAAATCAGTGTAACCGGACCGTTCTCATAGGAAGGTTCAATCGAATGAACGCCGCTAGCGGTTGTCGACGTTGACCAGGGTCAATCCCAAAAGCTCGCTACCCCGGGAGTGGGAAACGGCGCCGAGGTGCCATTGACCAGCAGTCGCTCCAGTCCAGCTCACATCGATCGTGCCGGTCGTTGCGATGGTAGCGGAGGACGGGGCCGAGTCGATAGTCAGGTTGCCGCCTGGACTTGCCGAGACGACCCAGCTGTACATATCATAATCCGAGTCACCACCGGGCGTCGACCAACCATGCACGTATACACTCCAGGTGCCATCTTCCGGCTCGAAGATGTCCACCTGTTCGTCTGTGCCACCCTTGGTGCTGGACGCTACCAGGTCACCGTTGGGGTCGTAAACATAGACATCCAGGTCAGCGTTTGCCTCGGTCGCTTCAGGTGGTATCGCTACCCTGAAGAAAGCGGCTCCAGACAATGTAAACTGGTGCAGGTTGCTGAACCCGTCATCCGGATCAAAGTTCTGGTCCGGATCCTGCAGCACATTGTCCGAAGTGACGGTAGCCGGCTCCAGGCCGTGCGCCGCAGCCGTATAATCGCCGGTATAGCCAAACTTGACGTCGAAACTCAACGAGCCGCTTTCCCCGCTGCCGGAAATTTCGGCCGGCGCGTCGAATAGCGCGGCTCTAACCGCGATGGGGCTGCGCACATCGTAGTGCCCAGTCTCATCACGCCAGGTTAGCGAACCGAAGGACCACTCATCGATCACAGCGCTGCCATTGTTGGTGATAGTCACATAGTAAGTAGCCGACATGCCCTTCTTAAGATGCAGCATCGAGGGGGATACGCTCACATCATATCCTGGAGGGATCTCAACGGTAACGGAATAATCACGCCACCCGCTTTCTGCCGCCACGCTGGTCACGGTCCGCTGAATAGTCTGGGATCCGGCCAGATCGGCGATGCCGATCGAAGGCAGGTTGAGATCGCTTGGGTCTAGCGGGATACCAATGGAGGCCAGGCTGGCGCAAGTAGCCTCGGGATTTGCAAAAACCTCCGGCGCAGCGCTGCACAGGAATCCCAGGTAGTCGATGAAACCGGCATCATATGCCAGGCCCGGCTGGAACGCAGAACTCTTATTGGCTCTGCCCCCAGGGTTGATATGTCCGGCGCCAAAGGCGAAAGGACCAGCCATGCTCACCCGGTCGTTGTCCCTGACATCCTGGTAAGCGGTAGTCATCAGGGCTGACTTGGCCATGGCCGCGCTCCAATCGGGGTGTGCTTGTTTTAGGAGTGCGAACACACCTGCCACGTGTGGGCTGGACATGGAGGTGCCTGCAATGGCCTGGAACAGCTCGCCTGGAGGAGTACTGTCCGGGTCAGGCGTTGGCGAGTTGCCGGCCAGGATCTGGATGCCAGGTGCCGTCACATCTGGTTTGATGATGTCTTCTGCTACTGGATCTGGGCCTCGCGACGAGAAGATCGTCATCGACGGAGCACTGGCCCATTCGCTGACCTGATCGCCTACAATCAGAGCCGTTGGGTTCGGATCGTTAGCAGTATAATCCTTGATGGCCAGGCCGGGGGTGTTGTCGACGTGCACCGAGGGTACCCAATGGTTGTCCGTAAACAGGTTGTCATCGTCGCTGTTGTTGTACAGGATCATCCCCAAACCACCCGCCTGAGACACCACCAGGCTCTTTTCGGCCCGGGCGTTCGTGCCGCGGCGGCACAAGACGATCTTACCAGCTACAACCTCTGGATCGAGACCATCGGGGAGTAGGCACCGGTCATCCCCGGCATCTGCTGCGTCCACCAGCGGCAGCTCTCCGACTCCCGAGGTGATTGAGGCGCCGGCGTACTCCGATCCATCGCCGAGCACGACTGTGCCTTGGAAGAAGCGGCTCTGCGTGCTGGCTCCCACGCTGGTAATCCAGGGGACGGAAGCGGGACCGCCAATCGTGCCGGGTCCCGGACCGGAGTTTCCGGCGGAAGTGGCAACGAACACGCCCGCATCAGCCGCGAACAGGAAGGCGATATCGTCCGCGCCGGTTAAGCTGGCTCCACCACCAATCGAGTAGTTGATCACATCCACTCCATCGGCGACTGCCTGGTCAATCGCGGCCGCCAGGTCAGACGAGAAGCCGCCCAGATTGCCTAAACCCTTATAGGCGATAATGCGCGCCCGCGGGGCGATGCCGGAGATGGTTCCCCGGGGGATCCCGAAGATGCTGGCTTCCACACCCCTGTTGCCCGCCGTTGTCGATGCTGTGTGGGTGCCGTGCCCGTCATCGTCGCGCGCCGAGTCGTACTCGTCGGGATCTGCTCCAATCACTGCCCGGTAGGTAGCCAGCATCTGCCGGGCGCCGAGCAGCTTGTTGTTGCACTCGAAGGGCGCGTCGTTGGGGTTCTGAGCCGTGTTGCCGAACTCGCAGGGTACGGGACCAACCGGCGACGGTCCATAACTGCCGTCGTCGGCGAAGCTGGGATGCTCTGGCCAGATCCCCGTATCAATCACGCCGACCACGACATTTTCGCCTGTCAGGCCCTTTGCCCACGGTCCGGCCGGATCGGTCAACCCTAAGAAATCAGGGCTGCTGTCGGTCTGCTTGTAGCGCATCTCATCGGGCCTGACCGCCAACACGCCGGCTTGCTTCGCCATCTCAGCGGCTTCGGCTTCGGTCAGCAATGCCGAAAAGCCGTTCAAGGCAAAGGCATAGTCGTGCACTTTATCACTGGCTGCGACACCGGCATCTTTGAGAGCATTATCATGCTTCTTATCGAGGAACTCAACGTATTTCTTTACATGCGCACTATTGGGATTGATCTTCTGACCTTTTCCAGGCTTTGTAGCTGGAAGCCCTTGGACACCCCCTTCGTAGGCGATCACCGGGTCATCGGCCATGAAAACTATGTAAGAGCTGGTCTTACCCTGGGCAGCATTTGCCGCCCGCGAAGCCCCGACCTGCCCTTGAGCAAATGTCGGGACAGTCAAGGTAAGTATTGCGATCATCACGATAATTGTTGCAACTTTTTTTCTCATTGCTTACCCTTTCTGACTATTTTGGAGTTTCAATGTACCTGTAGAGATCATGCAATGATATCGTCTATCGCCACCACCTCCTTTATTAGGACTGATTAATCCTAATAAATCCTCCAGTAAGTTAGGTTGAAGTTAAACAAAAAAACCAGCCCTGGTGGCCGGTTTCGCTATTGGCTCCTCACGCGCTTCCCTCCCACGGAGGTTGAGCGACCAACCCAAAGCGCGCGGATCTATGCCTCCACTGTCTCAAATATAGCAGATCAGAGCATCAAAGTCAATAATAATTTGGTCCTATTCTTCAGGTTTTCACGCTCGTTTGAATTTCCAGCCCTTTGTGGTCTGAGCGAAAAGATCTTCGCTCCCTTTTGCCGATCCCCCTAAGGTCCCACCCTGACAAACGGCCCCGCCCGCTGGATCCTCAGCGTCTCCGCCTGGCGGTCGATATCGATCTTGATCTGAGCCCGGGCTGCGCTCACATCCCCGTTGCGGTTAAACAATTCCAGCGTCAGGCTGTCTCCATCGCTCTTGAGAATCTCGTACCGGCCCGTCTCGCTAGTCCTGGCGAAGCAGCAGGCCGATAACTCGTACGCGCCGCGGTCAAACGTCCACCACGTTTCCTGAGGGGATTCTCCCACAACCTGCTTTAGATGCTCGTCGTTGTTATACCAGGTGCCCTGAATAAATATCTCATTTGCGTCTCCGCGGCAGCTTACCGCCAGCAACGCTAGCGAGATAATCATCAGGACGAACACGTATCTCGACAAACGCATCCTGCCCCTTTCTTCGAACCGTAAGAGATCGCTGATAAGAATACCCCCTTAGCTCCCCCTGGGTTCAGGTCGGTGTGGCCTATCGAGCTTGGTCTCGATACTTGTTCCTCAACTCCGTCCGGATTACAAAGCGCGTGGCGTAGGTTTCCTCATCCACCGAGGCCACTTTATTGTCTACCAGGTCGGTCCGTAACCCCGCTGCCTG
>DASQQR010000061.1:0-4739 GCA_035643335.1 Anaerolineales bacterium | reverse complement strand
GCCCAGGTTATTGATCAATTGAGCCGGGGAGATGCGCAAAAACAGGGCCAACAGGGGCAAGGTGAGAAAGGCGAACAACGGGAGGCTCAACACCCGCCACAAGCGGCCCAATCTCGGCTTAGGCTGAGGAGGGGAAGCGGAGGAGGAAGCGGGAATTGCAGTCTGGGTCACGTTAGCGCACCGGAATGAAGCCAAATTTCGCCAAAGTCTCCTGGCCGGCGGAAGAGAGGACGAAATCGATGAAAGCCTCAGCGACCCCTAAGTTTGGGCTATCTTCGACCGGAGCGATGAAGTAGCTGGCAGTGGGATTCAAGAGCGCCGGGATTTCCAGTTGACCTATTTGACTCGAACCGGCCTGAGCGACGTCGCTGACATATACAATGCCGGCGTCGGCTTCCCCCAACTGCACCTTGCTCAAAACGGCTTTGACGTTCTCCTCATAGGAAACCACGTTAGCGATCACTTTATCCTTGAAGTCAGGGCCGAACTCAGGTTGGCGGCTGGCTCTATCGAGGAATTCCAGAGAGTAAGCGCCCACCGGGACGGCCCCGGCTGCCAGCACGAGATTCAAGCCCGGTTTGGAGAGATCCTCAAGCCGAGCAATTCCAGCCGGATTCTCCCGGGGGAAAATGACGACCAAGTGGTTGCTGATGAATACTTGCTTTTGGGTTGGGCCGATCCTACCCGCCTGGATAGCAGCATCCATCTGCCCCTCGTCGGCGCTGGCAAATACATCGGCCGGGGCGCCTTGAGCCAACTGCTGGGCCAGTTGCTGGGAACCGGCGAAGTTGAAGGTTACCTTTGTGCCCGCACGTCCGGCTTCAAAGCTGGCGCCAATCTGGTTAAACGCTCCCGTCAGCGAGGCAGCTGCAAACACCATCAGGCTGCCTGAACCACCTTCTGAGGATTGGACCTGGGAGGCAGATGGAGGCGTGAACAGCCCGCAGCCCGCCATCAATATGAGCAGGCTGATCGGGGTTAAATGTAAAACTTTTAGATGCATGAGTAATTTCGGACGCAATATGAGATATGTTGGTGCGCCAAAGGTGGGATGCCGACCTGTTGGGGCGACAGTTGGACTGTCGCCCCAGCGGTTTGGCGCGCTTAGTGAGATATTGGAAGCGAGGGTAAGTGTACCACGAGAGCGAAAATGAAAGAGTCCCTGAATTCCTCCTCCAGCTTCAGGGACTCTGATCTACGATCAAGCTTTTCTTACGTATTACAGCTTCACGCCTCCAGTGTGCTCGTATCGCCTTCCGGCAGACCCAAGGCACGAGCCTTCAGCAAGCGACGCATGATCTTGCCACTGCGGGTCTTTGGCAGGGTATCCACGAATGTGATCTCCTCGGGCTTGGCGATAGGGCCCATCTCATGAGCCACGTGATTGAGCAGATCTTCCTTCAGTTTATCGCTCTTCTCGGAACCGGCCTTGAGAATGACATAAGCGTGGATGGCATTCCCCTTAAGCTCGTGGGGCAGACCGACCGCGGCGGCTTCGGCCACGTCCGGGTGGCTGACCAGGGCGCTTTCCACCTCGGCAGTGCCGAGGCGGTAGCCGCTGACCTTGATCACATCATCCATCCTCCCAATGACCCAGATGTAACCGTCCTCGTCCTTGCGAGCCGAGTCGCCGGTCTGGTACATGGTCTTGAATTTGCTCCAATATTGCTCCTTATAGCGTTCGGGGTCGTGATAGACGGTGCGCAACATGCCCGGCCAGGGTTTCTTTAGCACCAAGTAGCCCTCCTCGCCAGCAGGCACCGGTTTGCCCTCGTCATCGACCACATCGGCATCGATTCCGAAGAAAGGCCGGGTCGCCGAGCCAGGTTTTAGCGGCGTAATTGGCAGGGGCGTGATCATAAAGCCCCCGGTCTCCGTCTGCCACCAGGTGTCCATAATGGGGCACTTCTCCTTACCAATAACAGTGTGGTACCACTTCCAGGCCTCGGGATTGATGGGCTCGCCAACAGTACCCAGTATGCGCAGACTGCTGAGATCATGGCGATTGGCCCAGGCATCCCCAAAGCGCATCAGGCCGCGGATAGCAGTGGGAGCTGTATATAGAATGGTAATGCCATAGTTTTCGACCATCCGCCACCAGCGGTTGGGATACGGATATGTGGGCGCACCTTCATACATAAAGCTGGTAGCACCATTGAGGAGAGGTGCATAGACAATATAGCTGTGCCCGGTGATCCAACCGGGGTCGGCGGCGCACCACCAGCGGTCTTCGTCCTTCAAATCAAAAACGTAATTCAAGGTGGTGTAAGTGTAGACCATGTAGCCGCCATGGGTGTGAAGCACGCCCTTGGGTCGCCCGGTGGTCCCCGAGGTGTACAGGATGAACAAGGGATCCTCGGCGTCCATCTCAACGGTCTCACAGGAGTGGTTGGTGATGGGGAGGTTCATCAAATCGTGGTACCAGAAATCCCGGCCGGATTCCATGTTGACCTCCTGCCCGGTGCGTTTTACCACGATGACGCTCTCGATGGTTCCCTGGCGAGCGATGGCCTCATCGGCGATATCCTTCAGCCGCACGATCTTGCCGCGCAGCCAACCGCCATCGGCGGTAATCAATACCTTGCTCTGGGCATCCTCAATACGCTCAGCCAGGGCTTCAACGCTGAAGCCGCCGTAGACGACGCTGTGAGCGGCGCCGATTTTTGCACAGGCCAGCATGGTGATAGCCTGTTCCGGAATGCGGGGCAAATAAATAGTGACGATATCGCCTTTGCGCACGCCCATGCTGCGCAGGACACTGGCGGTCTTGCACACCTCACGGTTCAGAGAGTAGTAAGAGAACGTACGCGTATCTCCCGGCTCGCCCTCCCAGATAAGGGCCAATTTATTTTTGCGATACGTTTTCAGATGCCGGTCAAGCGCATTGTAGACAATGTTGGTTTTTCCCCCAACGAACCATTTGTAAAATGGGGCATTGCTGTCATCGAGAACTTTATCCCATTTCTTGAACCATTCCAGTTCTTCAGCGCGCTCACCCCAGAAACCGGCTGGGTCTTCCAGCGAGAATTTGTAAAGATCCTCGTACTCTTTTACGTTTGCACCTTCGACGATGTCCGGCGGGGGATTATAAATCTCCTCTTCCGCGGCCTTTTGCTCAACGGCTGCCTGAACCATTCTACCCTCCTTTGGATTGAATAATGTGGATAAGGTTTGTAGTATTTGTAATTGTACCCCAAATTTTGAATTTTAGATTTTGATTGATGATGGTTGATTGTGACAGCCTGGCGAAGGTTTCTACTGACAAGAAAGGGAGGAGTTCTGGCCACTTGACAAAAATATATAGTTAGTCTAAAATTAGATTTAGGTATATCAAAATTTATTAGGCTCCAAAGGAGAGAATGTCATGAGGGATGAAACCGTCTTTAAATTGATCTTTATGGCTTTATTTCTTTCAGGCACGTCGATATCGATTTTCTACCGCTGGCGGGCCCAACAGTCTTCCAAAGATGAGATCACTTATCGGGAAGAAGGTCCGTTGATTATGTATGCATTGAGGCTCTTGGGTCTGGGCCTATGGGTGGCGGTGATCGGTTACATGATCAACCCAGGCTGGATGCAGTGGGCTTCGATATCCTTACCAGTTTGGTTTCGCGGGGCTGCGGTCGGGTTGGCCGGGATCGCCTGGGCGCTAATTTTATGGATGTTCCGCTCGTTGGGCAATAACATAACCCCGACCGTGATCACGCGCCAAGACCACTCGTTGGTGACGAACGGTCCGTATCGCTGGATCCGCCACCCGCTGTATACCTTTGCAGCACTATTCTACGTCAGTCTGGGCCTGATGGCCGCCAACTGGTTTATCCCGTTCATGGCGCTGCTGGTCTTTGTCATGCTGGCACTGCGGACGCCCAAAGAGGAGGAAAAGCTGACCGAAAAATTCGGTGAGGATTACCGGCGCTACATGCAGCGGACCGGTCGCTTTCTGCCCCGCCTGGTGGAGGAAAGCTGATGAATATAGCCATTTTGCTGCACGGCCTCACTTACGGAGGCATCCTGAGCCTCGTCATGTTCTTCCTTATCTTCGGCAGCCTCTATTACAACCCAGAAATCTGGCTCAACGACTATCCGGCGGATATCCGGAAGAAATACGGTCCAGCGAGTGAGAAAACTCGCAAGGAAAAGAGATGGTTCAGCCTAGCCGTTTTCATAGTCCTGCTGGGAATCGGCGCGGCCTCCGTTGCCCAGCTCCCCAGGCTCACCGGAGAACAGGCAAGCTTTGTGCCGGTTTTCCTGAATCTTTACATCATTTTCATGGTTTTCAACCTGGTGGATTTGCTGGTCTTCGACTGGCTGATTGGGGTAACTATCCAGCCGAAATTCCTGGTCCTGCGCGGCACAGAGGGATCCGAGGGCTACCGCGACTATGGTTTCCATTTCCGCGGTTTCTTGAAAGGTACGCTGATCAGCCTGGTAACCAGCCTGATCCTGGCCGGGGTCGTGGTTCTAACAAGTGCTGGGCTGGGTAACTGGTAAATTGACACAGTGAGAAGCGACGATGGACTGAGTTGAGCATCGAAGTGCTACGTCTGGAAACGAAAGAAGTCTTCAAGGGCCAGGTAAATGGCCGCCGCCTCGAATTGGTTTCCGCCCTGGCTGAAAAAGAGAGTGAAGTGAGCGCCGCAGGCTCACATGAAGGCAGCTATTCAGAATACGTCACCGCGAGCGATGATTTGAACATGATGGAAATAGAGATCCCCGCCGCGTGGAGTGAAGTGGAC
>DASQQR010000060.1:0-6501 GCA_035643335.1 Anaerolineales bacterium | reverse complement strand
TGGCGCATGAACGCGAACACGGCACGCTCGAGCAGCTGATGGCCACCCCGATCGGCCGCGCCGAACTCATGCTGGGTAAAATGCTGCCCTACATTGGCGTGGGGTTAGCAAACGTGGTGATGATCCCGGCTCTGGCCTTGGCCTGGTTTCATGTTCCCTTCAACGGCAATTTCGCCCTCTTCTTCGGGCTGTCGGTTATCTTTCTGTTCTCTGTGCTGAGCATGGGTATCGTCGTCGGCGTTTTCATGCGCACACAGGCTGCCGCGCTGGCCCTTTCCTTTCTGGTGATCTTCTTCCCTGGATTCCTCTTGACCGGGATCTTCTTCCCCCTGGCCTCTATGCCCGAAGAGATGCGCCTGGAAGCCATGATGTTGCCGGGCACACACTACGCCATCATCACTCGCGGCGTATTCCTGCCCGGCGCCGGGCTGGATGTTTTGTGGCCCTACGCCGTAATGATGGCTTTCCTGGGAGTGGTCTTCACGGGAGTTGCCGCCTTATTTTTCCGTAAGAAACTGGGCTGAGATGATTAACCTCCGGCGCATCTGGTCCCTGGCGATCAAAGAATTTATCCACTTACGCAACGACTGGTGGATGCCCGCCTTTATGCTGATTGGCGGTGCAACGGAATTGTTGCTGGTCGGCTGGGCAACTTCGCGCCCAATAACCAATCTTCCCTTGATGGTGTTCGACCAAAATAACACCGCGGCCAGCCGGTCGGTAATCCTGGCACTCGAGAATACAGGCACGTTCCGGCTGGAGCAGGAAGTCACCCAATTGCAGACCATCCGGGATGCCCTCGAGCGTGACAGTATCAACGCCGCCGTGATTATCCCGCCCGATTTCAGCAAACAAATGGACTCTGCCAAAGGTGAACCTGTTCTCTTCGTCATCCTCAACGGGGCCGAGAGCGTCCCTGCGAATGCGGCCCTGCGAGCCGTCCAGGGTGTAGCCGACGACCTTGGGGAGAAGATCATCGTTCGCCGCCTGGGGTTGAACCCCGAAGAGTTTGCTGGCTTCAACCCCAGCCTGCGAGTTTGGTTCAACGAAGCCCTTAGCGAAGCCCTCTACACGACTCCAGCGGAACTCGGCCTGATGTTGGAATTCACCGTCTTGCTTTTCGCCGCACTGGCCTTTTCGCGCGAGCGCGAATTAGGCACCCTGGAGCAATTGCTGGTCATGCCCTTCTCCTCGCTGGAAATCATCCTGGGCAAATCCATCCCGGTCATCACCGTGGGCTTCTTCGACTTCATCCTCATGTTAGGCATGGTACATTTCGCCTTTGGGGTTCCGGTCAGAGGCTCATTAGCCTTGTTACTCGTTTTGGCTTTTGGTTACTTGCTGGTCGAGTTGAGCAAAGGGCTGGTCATTTCGGTCATTGCCCGCACCCAGCACCAGGCTTTCCTGCTAGTCATGCTGGTGGGCATGGCTGATTTCATGTTCACCGGCTACGCCGCCCCCGTTGAGGGGATGCCCAAAGCCCTGCAGTGGTTTGCCAACCTCGTCCCCGCACATCACTGGCTCTCGATCTTGCGCGGCCTGCTGCTCAAGGGCGCAGGGCTGGCGGTGCTCTGGCCCCACGTATTAGGCCTGGCCATCCTGGGGCTGGTCATCGGCACCTTCTCCCTGCGCTTTGTGCGCCGCGCGTTGGACTGAGGCGATGAACGAAAAATCACCTGCGGTTGTTGCACGCGGACTGACCAAATACTTCGGCGACTTTGTCGCCGTCGATGGCATTGATTTTGATGTCTACCCCGGCGAGATATTCGGGTTTCTCGGTCCGAATGGGTCAGGCAAAACCACCGCCATCCGCATGATGCTGGGGCTCCTGCAGCCCAGTGGCGGCACCGTGGAAGTGCTTGGCATCCCGGTCGGCAAAGCGCCTGAAAAAATTCGCCCGCGCGTGGGCTATATGTCGCAACGCTTCAGCCTTTACAACGACCTGACCGTAATCCAGAATCTACGCTTCTACGGGCTTGCCTACGGCCTCAGCAACGCTGAATTCAAAACTCGCATTCAGGAGGCCCTGGCCTTGGCTGGCCTGGAAGGGCGCCAGGACGCCAAAACCAGGGAGCTTTCGGGCGGATGGCGACAGCGACTGGCTCTCAGCGTCGCCATCCTGCACAGGCCGGAGATCCTTTTTCTGGACGAACCCACGGCCGGAGTTGACCCGGTTTCGCGACGTGTCTTCTGGGATCTGCTTTATCAATTCGTTGCCGAAAACATTACTGTCTTTGTCACCACCCACTACATGGACGAAGCGGAACATTGCCATCGTCTGGCCTTTATCCAACGTGGGAAACTGATTGCCAAAGGATCGCCGGAACAAATCAAACAAAACATGATGCGCGGCCAGGTGTTGGAGCTGGAACCTTCCAACACCCCCGAGGCTGTCAAAATTCTGCGCGCCGCCCAGCAAGATGGCGATCTGCCCCTGGACGAAGTGGAAATGTATGGCTCGTTAGTTCATGTGGTCGCTCAGGACGTTGAAAAGCTCGAGCAAGCCATCGCCTCTCAGCTTCGTCAAGCCAATGTGGACCCCGGACAAATGGCCGTGATCGAGCCGTCCCTGGAAGACGTATTTATTGCATGTATGCGCTGATCGTATCTTCTCAATAATTGGGGGGGTGTTTGTTGGAGCGGCTATAAGCGCAGCGACGCCCGCTCCAACAAACACCCACCCCTTCCTATTGAGAAGTTACCGCTGATCTAACAAATGGAGGCACAAATGCGAACCTATCGAAGAATCGTCTCATTAGCCTCACGAGTCGCCGTTATCCTCGCGGTGGCCGGTTGCAGTGTTTTGACTAACCAAAACCAACCGGGGCTGCAGGCTTCCGGAGTGATGGAAGCCGTTGAAATTACTGTTTCTCCAGAATTAGGTGGCCAGGTCGCCGAGGTCATGGTCCAGGAGGGGGATACCGTCCAGTCCGGGCAACCGCTCTTCAGATTCGAAAACGACCTGCTCGAAGCCCAGTTGGCTCAGGCGCAAGCCACCCTGGCTCAGGCCCAGGCGAATTATGATCTGGCCGCCTCCCAGCCCCTGGAGGAACAACGCCAGGCAGCCGTTTCGGGGGCCCAACTGGAGCTGATCAATGCGCGCCAGGCCTTGCAAACCTTGCAGGATAACGCTGATTTGGCCAGGGCCAAGGCTTTGCAGAATCTGGCGGATGCCCGCGAGCAGCTGCGCGATGCCGAGCGCCGGGTCAACAACCTGGAATCCACCGCCAAACAAACCGACATTGATCAAGCCAAGGCCAACGTGGTCTTGCTCAAAAAGCAGCTCGAGGACGCTCAGGAGGATTTTGAGCCCTACACCAACAAGCCCGAAAATAACCTCGTCAGGGCAACGTATCTGAGCAAGTTAGCTCAGGTGCAGGCGGCATACGATGAAGCGGTCCGGCATCTAAACAACCTGTTGGGACCAGCAAACGAGATCGATTTGGCTCAAGCCAGGGCCGACCTGGAGACGGCGCGCGCCGGATTGGCCGATGCCCAGCGTGAGTATCAAAAACTGCAGGACGGCCCCGATCCGGACCAATTGACCCTGGCCGAGGCGCGTATGAAGAACGCCGAAGCCAATCTGGCCTTATCCCAAGCGGACACTCGCCAACAACAATTGAGCTTGGCCGAGGCGCAGGTGACCTCCGCTCGCGCTGCGGTGGGAGTCATACAGGCCCAGCTGGACAAGTTGGTCGTCCATGCTCCTTCAGATGGCACGCTCCTGACCCGCATCGTCGAACCGGGTGAGGTGATCCAGCCTGGGGCCACTGCCATGACCATCGGCCAGCTGAACCAGATGACCGTCAAGGTTTACATCCCCGAAGATCGCTACGGGCAAATCGATCTGGGGGATCACGCTCAAGTGAGCACGGATTCGTTCCCAGGGCAGGCTTTTGCTGCCACTGTGAAACGCATCGCCGAGCAAGCCGAGTACACGCCCCGAAACGTGCAGACCGAACAGGATCGCCGCACGACTGTCTTCGCAGTGGAGTTGTCCGTAAACGATCCTTCGGGTAAACTCAAGCCGGGCATGCCAGTGGATGTACAATTTGGCGGTTAGGCACGTTCATGGCACAAGACCCCGGATCCGGTAGCCGCCGCATCCCCATGCGGCGGGTTCGGCCGGCCACAGAGATGCCCTTGCTAAAGGTAGTGGACCGCTCCTTCGAGCCCACTCCCAATCTTCCGAGGAGGACTAAAATGAAACCAACCGCCCTGGTTAGCCGGATTCTCAAGCGCTTTACAATTAGCCTGCTTGCTATTATCGCCATCATCGTGTTGGATATCTCCCCCGCCCGGGCGGTGGTTCCAAATCGAGCGGATTACCTCTCCGCTCGACTCAACAGGGTCGATTCCTCACTGCAGCTCCTCCAGGAACCTGCCCGTTTGGCCTCGACCGACCCAGGAGAAACGCTCTTGGGCGCCATCCAGCAGACCCGGCTGTCTGCTTCTGATCCAGAGGCGCAGGCCGAGTTCGGCTGGTCTGTGGCCATTTCGGGGAATACCGCCGTGATCGGGGCCCGCAACGACGACCCCGACCTGGGCTCTGGCCCTCTGGCCAACGCCGGCGCGGCCTACGTCTTCGTGCGCAGCGGTTCGAATTGGATTCAACAAGCCAAACTTGTAGCCCGCAACGCCAAGGCGGGAGACACATTTGGTATCTCAGTCGCCATCGATGGAGACACCCTGGTCGTCGGCGCCACTGGGGTTGACCTCGGCGATGCGGACGACGCCGGGGCAGCCTACGTTTTTGTCCGCCAGGGCGCGACCTGGAAACAAAAAGCCAGGCTAGTGGCTAAGGACCCGGCTGAAGACGATAACTTTGGAGCCTCGCTGGCCATTGACGGCATCACGATTGTGGTCGGCGCCGACGGGCATGATCTGGGAGGCGTCTTGATTGATTCCGGGGCTGTCTACGTGTTTATTCAAAGATCCGGCTCGTGGGATCAGAAGGCCATGTTGGTCTCGGCCGATATTGGGCTTGGAGACTATTTCGGCACCTCCGTCGCCGTCTCGGGCCAACGTATCCTGGTGGGAGCCACGCAGGCAAACCTGACCGGGACGCGCGGCAATGGGTCAGCTTATATATTTAAAGGAGGCGGCAATGCCTGGATGCAAGAGGCCAGGCTGGCAGCCGAGAATGGCCGGGACGGGGATTTCTTCGGCCAGTCGGTGGCCATCTTTAACGATACGGCTGTGGTTGGCGCGCTCTTCACCGACCCGGATCTGGGAAACGGGCGAATTACCAACGCCGGTGCGGCCTACGTGTTCACCCCCCGCGGCGGGACCTGGAAACAGCAGGCGCGCTTGCTCCCTGAGGATGCCAGCAGTTTTAGCTATTTTGGTCAGGCTGTAGCCATCTACGGAAATAAAATCGCGGTGGGTGCCAATGGAAGATCTCAGGCGGGGTATAAGGACGTCGGAGCGACCTACCTCTTCACCCGGACCGGGAGGGAGTGGAACCAACAGACTTTCATCGTGCCGGATTCTATCTCAGACGATGACAATTTCGGGAACGCTGTGGCCATCTCCGGCGATCGGGTGCTCGTTGGAGCGAATGGGCGGGATCTAACCGTGTTGCGGAGTGCCGGCGAAGCCTTTGTTTACCAGCTGGGCCAGGTTTTGCTGCCGGATACCGGCTTTCCACCAGGAAGATTGAGTCTGGTACCCAGGCAGCCGCTAGCAAAAGCCTATCAGGATCTCGGCGATTTGTGGTTGGACATCCCCAGTTTGAAGGTACAGACGCCAATCATCGGTGTCCCGCAGAGCGGCACCGGCTGGGATGTCAGCTGGTTGTGGGACCGGGCAGGCTATTTGGAGGGCACCGCTTTTCCGACCTGGAATGGCAACACTGCCCTCGCCGCCCACGCCTACTTGCCCAGCGGGGAACCGGGTCCCTTCGCCAGCCTGGCGAAATTGGTTTGGGGCGATCATATCGAGATCCACGCCTGGGGCCAGCGGTACGTTTACGAAGTACGCCGGATATCTCAGGTTTGGCCCGATGATCTGAGCGTTTTACAGCATGAGGAACACGATTGGATCACGCTGATTTCTTGTGATGGCTTCGACGAGAAAAGCGACCAATTCCAGCAGCGTCTGGTCGTGCGCGCCGTTCTGGTGTCCATTGAGGATCAATAGTGAGATAAAATCATCTCGATGCTTTATTTCACCTACCCCCTTGCTGGCTTGTTGATCCTGGTCCTGGCCATTGGCACAGGTGTCGTCCTCACGCGCAAATTCAATCTCAGTTGGCGTCTCTATGCGGTTGGTGCCGCGGCCTTCATCGCCTCCCAAATTTTTCACATTCCCTTTAACGCCTGGCTGCTACAACCCCTCGCCCAGCAGGTGGTTTCCCCAGCTCTGTCCAGGACACAGAGTCTGCTGATCTCCGCCGCCCTCCTGGGCCTCAGCGCGGGTCTATTCGAGGAAGCGGCACGCTACATCGCCTACCGGTGGTGGGTTAAGGACGCCCGTTCTTGGGCTCGAGGCTTGCTCCTG
>DASQQR010000059.1:0-5185 GCA_035643335.1 Anaerolineales bacterium | reverse complement strand
TCCAAGGTATTTTGGGTCACATAAACCTGGACGGGAGCCAGGAAAAAACCCGCACTTGCGGAGAAGGCGCCAAGAGTTTGATCGTTGACCACGCCCACCAGCTGCATATTGCGTGTTTGTCCCGAGGGGAGCTCAACGGTCAGGTAATCCCCCAGCTGGGCGTGGGTATCACCCAGCTTGTAACGTTCAATGACGATTTGTTTATCGGCGGGAGGCCAGTTCCCCTCAAGCAAGCGGAGCTGGTTAATCTGGTTCTGCTCGATTTCAGGTATAGCCCTCACGTTGATGGTGATCCATTCGCCCGGGCTGGCTTCCAGGCGCAGGCCGAAGTTGCGTGTGCCCTCCGCCTGGCGGACATCCTTCATCCTGCGGATATGATCAACCAGATCTTGATTAATCCCGGCCACAGTAAGTTGGATATTGGCCGGGTTGACAGAGGCATAACCGGAGCGCATATCTTCGGAAACCACTGTATGGAGGGTAGCGATGACCCCCAAGGCAATCAATCCCACCGCGATGGAAGCCATCGCCAGAAGGGAGCGCGCCAGGTTACCCTTCAAGTCGGCAAGGACTTTGTGCCAGCGAGGACGGATCATGCCCCTCCCACCAATTCGCCGTCAACGAGCAGCAGACTGCGGCCGGCACGCTGGGCCAACGCACGATCGTGGGTGACCATCACAATGGTTTTGCCTTCGCGGGCCAGTTGCTCAAAAATTTGGAAGACTCCTTCTGCAGCGCGCGAATCCAGGTTGCCCGTGGGCTCGTCTGCGATAAGGATAGGCGGGTCATTGGCCAGGGCGCGCGCAATCGCGGCACTTTGCTGCTGCCCTCCGGAGACGGCCGCGGGCAGCTGGCCAGCGTAGTCACGCAGGCCGACCAGATCGAGCAGGTCGATAGCACGCTGCTCTCGCTCGGAGACTGTGTACATGTCGCAGAAATCCATCGGAAGCATGATGTTTTCAAGTAGAGAGAGCATGGGCAGCAGTTGAAAAAATTGAAACACGATCCCCAGGTTGCGGCCGCGCCAGATAGACATGTCGTTTTCGCTCAACTTGTGCACATAAGTCCCGTTGATGCGCACTGAACCAGCGGTTGGATGATCGATGCCGGTGATCATGTTGACCAGGGTAGATTTACCGCTGCCTGACTTACCGACAACGCTCACAAACTCGCTGGGGTGAAAACAGGCGTTAATACCCTTTAACGCCGTGAATTCGCCGGCCGCCGATCTGAAGATTTTGGTGATGTCCCGCATTTCAATTAATGGTGGCTTTGCCTGGTTCCCGTCACAGGCCCCAAGTTGCTTCTTGCGAGAGGCTTCCTGTATCACGCTCATACGGGCTCATCCCCCCCGATGGTCGTTGGATACAACGACACCGTCAGCGATTTTGACTACACGCGAGACCCTGCGGGCCAGACTCTGATCGTGAGTGACCATTAAGATCGTTTTCCCAACCCGGATAAGATCGGAAAAGATTCGGAAGATGACTTCTGCAGTCATGCTATCCAGCCGGCCCGTGGGCTCATCAGCGATAATAAGCGGCGGGTCATTGACCAGAGCCCTGGCGATGGCCACCCGCTGCTGCTGGCCTCCAGAAATCGCTGAAGGGTGCTTGTGGGCGTGCTCCTCCAGCTCCACATCTCGCAGAAGTCCCATCCCGCGCGCGGCGCTCTCGCCCCGCCGGTATAAACCGCAAAAGTCCATAGGGAGCATGACATTGTCGAGCAAGGACAAGGTTGGCATGAGGTAAAACGACTGGTAAATGATTCCGACGCTATGGCCACGCCATCGCGCCAGCTCGCTTTCACCCAACTTGTGCACGGGAACACCGTTCACCCAAACTTCGCCTGACGTCAGGTGATCCACACCGGTAACCATATTTACGAGCGTGGTCTTGCCAGCGCCAGACTTGCCGATGATCCCCAGGAATTCTCCAGTATGAACCTCGAGGTCAACGCTTTTAAGAGCCTGGAACTCACCTGCTTTGGTTTTATAGACCTTGGTTACTTCCTTAAGGCGAACGAGCGGCTCACTAGACTCTCCCCTCCATGATGGCCCCGGAACAGGCAGTTGCCCGTCATGGCCGTTTTTACTGAAAACCACCAGTAGATTTACTCCTCTCCACCATTAACTTGAACATACTGTAGTAAAATGTACAGACAACCAAATAATGAACACATAGTTCAGGATTATAATCTGCCTCTGGCAGATGTCAACCACATCTTGGCTGATCATGTCGAAAATTGAACAAGTGTTTAGGGAACTAGGATGAGAAACAACAGCATTGACCGGCGAGTTCTGCGCACCCGGCGGGCCCTCAAGGATGCCCTTATGGCGCTGATCTTGGAAAAGGGTTATGACAGCCTGACCATCGAAGATATCACTGAGCGGGCTGATCTGGGCCGGACCACATTTTACCTGCACTATAAGGACAAGGAAGAGCTGCTTCTGGAAAGCATTCTCGAGATCATCAACGATTTAGTCGCTCAGACCAGGGCCTCGGGCGAACAACCTATCCTGTTGACCTTCCAACACGCGGCTGATAACGCCGATCTCTACCGGATTATCTTGCGCGGTGAAGGGGTATTCAAGGCCATTGACCGCCTGCGCAAGATCGTAGCCCAAACCATTGAAGAGCTGCTGGGCGAAGCCCTGCAGGAAAAAAGCGCCAGGGACCAGGTGGAAGTCAAGCTGCAGATCCCGATGGATGTATTTGTTAATTATTTCGCTGGTTCGCTGTTGGGCATGCTGACCTGGTGGTTGGAGCAGGGGGCGCCCTATTCGCCCGAGGAAATGACGGCGATGTTCAGAATTCTGTTCTTCCAGGGCGCCAACGAGGTGCTGGGGGTAGAGCTGGTTTAGGGGGATGTCACCGAAAATCAGTCGGCTGAGGAAATCAGGTTGCGGCTGCGGGATCCTTATCTGCTTTCACCGTCTACCGGCACCTGCAAACCCGCCTTTTTCGCCGCGATCGCTTTTTCATAAACGCTCATCAATTCTTCAGCCTGCGATTGAATAGAGTAAGCGCGCGCCTTTTTCTCCGCCCCGGCCTTCAGACGCCTGCGCAATGGCTCGTCTTCGATAACCCGGTTGATCGCCCGCGCCAGGGCCTGGCTGTCGTCCGGGACTAATAAGCCATCTATGCCATCCTCCACCACATCGCGGGTGCCAGTGGCGTCGACGGCCACCACGGGGAGCCCTGCAGCCATGGCCTCCACGGTTACCAACCCCTGGGTTTCGGTGAGAGAGGCGAAGCAGAACAAATCGGAGGCTTTCAAATGGCGGGGAACGTCTTCAAACGGCACCTTGCCGGCAAATTCCACCCGGCCAGCGATGCCTAGCTGGCGCGCAGTTCGGGCCAGTGCCTTGCGATGAGGACCATCACCAAGGACGACCAGGCGGACTTTCTGGTGTACGCCGATAACTTCACTTACTGCTTCCAGCAACCTACCCCAATTCTTTTCCTTCGCCAAACGCCCGACAGAGATCAGCACGAAATCATCGGCCCAGCCATGCTTTTGGCGCATTGAAGCTCCATCGGCAGTTTCAAAAGGTTCCAATTCAACCCCCGTGGGCACAACCGTAGTGAAACCCGTCACGCCGTATTCCCTGACCAAAATCTCCCGGATGCTCTCACTTGGGACGACGATGTGCTGGCAGCGGCGAATATAAATCCGCAGCCAGGAGTCGATAGTATTTTTTACGAACTCCTGGACGAAATCTTGATTGAGGGGGAAATAGTGACTGTAATCCCGGTAGCGAGTGTGAAAGGTAAACACCAAGGGCAGGTTGTACTCCTGAGCTTTGTTGGAAGCTGCCTGGCCGAGCAGAACAGGATGGTGGCTATGCACCACATCGACTTTCAGAACAGGAAATAGATAATCGATGTATGGGGAAAAGGGGATGGTCGCAGGGAAATCGTTGGGCAATCCCAGGTCAAAGGCCGGATAGCGAAAGATGAAGGGTTCCTGATCCTGATACTCCGGTTCATTCTGGGCAAAGACGAAGACGTTGTGGCCCAGACCGGTCAGGGCCTTGCGAAAAGCGCTGACCGAACGCACCACGCCGCTGATGAACGGGTAATAAGTATTCGTAAAATGAGCGATGTGCATAGAGGTAGGTAAATCTCGGAAATCCCTGGGCTCTTTTTAATGAGACGGGGCTTCGCCGACCAGACTGCGCTTCAGGACAAAGTTGGCGTATACGATCATGCCGGCACTCCACGTAAAAGGCGCCTCAGAATTGTACCAGAAGCCGCTTAGATAGCGCCCATCGGGAGCGAAAACCTCGTGGACCGCGCCATCCCGCACGATCACCTCGGATGTACGATCCAGGCATTTCTGTGCCTCTCGAATGCGTCCCGCCCGGCTCAGCGCGATAACGTGCCAGGCCCCCAGCCAGAGCCAGGCCGCGTCGGTATGGTAAAAACCGATCCGGCCCAGGCGGTTTTCAAGGGCAATAAAGCGGTTCGGATAAGGGGGGTAAACGGGTCTGGTGGGAACAGGTTCCGCCATGCCAAAGCGATCCATGTTGTCCAGGATCGCTCTGGCTTGATCCGGAGCCGCCAGGCCCCACGCGATAGCCGGCAAGTTTCCACTACTGCTCAGGTTGTCAAATTCCTTGCTGGTAACATAATAACCCAGATCGTCGCGCCAGAAGTGGGCGTTGATCACCGCCGCCAGACCAGATGCCTTTGATGAGAAATAGGCTTCATCCGTCTCCGCACCCAAATAGGCGGCAGTGTCAGCCATATCGTGGAGCGCCTTCCAATAGACCACGTTGGTGTAGAGGACCCGCCCCTTGCGAGCGACGGTATCAGCCCAATCCGAGTAAGCGGCCTGGTCAAGCAGCCCATCCTCGCGAGCATATTCCTGTAGCCATGACAAAGCCCGCTTTAATGCGGACCAGTGATCCACCAGAAACTGATCGTCCCTCGAGCGAGCGGCGTAATTGAGGCTGGCCAGGACCAATAAAGCATTGCCATCCAGCGAGACTGTGCGGTGGCCAGAAATGTATTTGGGACGCAGAGGGGCAAGGATGGGTTGCTCGCGGCCGAGGAGGGAATGCATGAAGCGGTTCAAGACGCCGTTCGAACGGACTTTGATCGGGAACTGGCCTGAGGGGCGCTGATTGATCAGGAACACCTCCAGGGATTCGCGCACGGCCTGGTACTCGCCCAATTCT
>DASQQR010000058.1:0-6564 GCA_035643335.1 Anaerolineales bacterium | reverse complement strand
AAAATATTAGCCCACCAGCGCTGAGCGCCGATAGACCGAGAGAAAACAGGTAGGAGCGCTTATCCAGGTTGATTTGCGTTGGCCGAAGGGTTTGGTACCAGGCGCCCACCAGGAAGTAAACCACGTCTCGCAGTACCACTTCCGACAGGCTTATGAGGGCCGGCAGGGGTTGAGAGAACAGTTCGAAGAGCAGGGTTGGCTGGTTGGGATCTTCCCCGGCCAGATCGAGGAAGAATAAACGCCAGAGCACGTAGATAAGCAAAATCGCTGCGTAAGGCCACCACCTCTTGAGCACGCTCTTCAGTTGTTGTTTCAGCCGCCCCGGTTTTTCGCTGTCCACCAGCCAAATGAAGATCGGGCGCATCAGCTCCAGGCCCAAGAAGTATTCCATGGTCAGCAAGTGGAGGGCGGTCGTAAACAACGAAAGCGCTGTCCAAAGCTGGGCTCTACGTGGAGCTCGCATCGATTGGATCATCGCCCCTGCCGATAGAAAGAACAGTGCGTAGCTGATCCAGTGTTGGCTATAAGCCACCGATATGGGCTGTTGGTTGAAGATCGGATAGACGGCAAACAAGGACGCCATCCAGGTTACCGTTCGGATATGCCGCGGCCACAAACTGCGTAGGCTCCACCACATGCCCACAACCGTTAACCACCGCAACAGTAGGGCGAAGATGTGCCATGCGACGGGTCTGGTGCCCAGGATAGGTGCGAAAAGGATATAAGTCCAGGCTGAAAAGGGACGGTCGTATTGGTAAAAGTCCCAAAAACCGCTGGCACCTTGCAAGCGCGTGATCAATATCACCGGCCAGTCATCCCAATAAAAACCCAACCATGGGATGAGCAGCCCGAAACTAAGTACACTTAAGACGAATAGCGCCACAGGGGCCGTCCACACGGGAACGCGGAATCTGTGCGCTTGAATTCTTCGAAAGAGCATTTAATCCACAGGTTTCAGATGATCTTCTACCCACCCCCTGACGCTCGCCAGCGCCTCGTCGAGTCTGCTTGCATCCCTGCCGCCAGCCTGAGCGAACGTGGGCCGGCCGCCTCCGCCACCACCCAGAGGCTGCGCCACGGACTGGATCAACTCCCCAGCGTGAAGCCCGCGATTTACCAGATCTTCGGTCACGGCCGCAACCAGGAGCGGGCTTCCGTCGCTTACGGAGGCCAAAACGGCCACACCACTGGGATAACGCTGCCGGAAGCGGTCCGCCATCTGCCGCAAGGTGTTGCTGTCCGCCTCCGGCAAGATCGTGGTGAGCACAGGGATGCCCTGGACGGCAGGCACCACTTCCAGGTCGCGTACGAACTGTCTCTCGGCCAATTCGCGGCGCAAATGAGCAATTTGCTTGCGCGCCTCATTTATTTCCTCCACCAGCACATTCACTTTTTCAGGGGTCTGCGAGGGGCTGGCATCCACCAGGGCGGCTGCCTGGTTCAGGGCCTGGAAGCGACTCTGTACAAGCTCGTAGGCTTTACGTCCCGTCACCGCTTCGATACGTCGGATTCCCGCTGCCACGCTGCCTTCGCTGGTGATCAGGAAGAGACCAATATCGCCGGTTTCGCTCACGTGGGTGCCCCCACACAATTCGTATGAGAAGGGCTCCGGCTCTCCCATCGTGATCGTGCGCACCGTTTCGCCATATTTCTCTCCGAACAATGCCATGGCGCCCTCTGCGATGGCTTGCTGGAGCGGTTTGTAGGTGATCTTTAAACGGTAGTTCTCCAGGATACGGCGGTTGACCCCCGCTTCGATCCGTTCCAGCTGCTCCGGCCTGACCGCTTCCGGGTGGGTGAAATCAAAGCGCAACCGATCGGGCGCCACCAGGGAACCCGCCTGCAGGGCGTGTTCTCCCAACACCCTGCGCAGTTCGTGATGCAAGAGATGCGTGGCGGTATGGTTGCGCATGATGTCTCGCCGCCGTTGGGCGTCTACCGCTGCAATTGCCTGGTCGCCGGCTTTAGGTTCGCCCCTCACCACCTGACCCACGTGGACGATGATGCCGGCCGCCGGCTTTCGCATGTCCTCCACGCGGATCTCCCAACCCTGTGTTCCGTTGGGGCTGAGTGAGCAAATCCTGCCGGTATCCGAAACCTGGCCGCCGGCTTCCACATAGAAGGAGGTTTTGGGGAGCAGGATCTCCACCTGGTCTCCAGGCTGGGCCCGTTCGACCGCTTCGCCCTCCCGGACAATGGCAAGGATTGCCCCTTCAACGCTTAGCGATCCATAAGGATCGTAAGCCACACCATCAGCACCCAGTTTTCCATTCGCCTGCAAGTCGGCGAGTACTTTCCGGTAAACCTCGACTTCCTCATCACCTAAAGGGCCAAAGGCTTCACCTGCACCGGAGACGATCCGGTGTTCCTCCATCGCCTCCTGGAAACCCTGATGATCGACCTCGAGACCTCGTTCTCGAGCGATATCTCGCGTGATTTCTACCGGCAGCCCGTAAGTGGCGTAAAGGTCGAAGGCCTCCTCACCCGGCAGCACAGGCTTGCCATCGGCATGCAATTGAGCCAGGGCATTTTCTAGCTTGGCAATGCCGCTTTCCACGGTGCGTTGGAAGCGCGATTCTTCTCGTGTGATGCTCTCCAGGATCGTGGCCCGGTTGCGCATTAATTCCGGATAAAAAGCACCATATTCTTCAATGACTGTCTCCGCGATATGCGCGAGGAACGGTTCCTGTAAGCCAATTAAACTCCCGAAACGAGCCGCGCGGCGGATGATCATCCGGGACACGTAGTTGCGCCCGGTATTTCCGGGCACCACGCCGTCGGCGATCAAGAACGCTGCCGCCCGGCCGTGGTCGGCGATGACCCGGTAAGCAGTGAAGTTGGCTTCTCGCTCTTCATCGCTGTGCCCCGTCAGCTTCTGGGTGGTCTGGACCAAAGGCCACAGCAGGTCTGTGCGGTAGTTGGAATCAACCCCTTGTAGCACGGACACAATGCGCTCGAATCCCATCCCTGTGTCTACGTGCTTGGCAGGCAGCGGCTGCAATTCGGTCGGGCCCGAACGGTTGTATTGAATGAAAACCAGGTTCCATAGTTCCACGAAGCGACCGCTGTCAAGGTCTTCCGGCTTGACCGGGCCGCGCTCTGGATGCAGGTCGATGTGGACCTCCGAATTTGGACCGCATGGCCCGGTATCCGCCATCTCCCAAAAGTTTTCTTTGCGGCCGAAATAGAAGATATGTTCCGGGTTGAAGCCGGGTTGCTCTTTCCAATATCTAACTGCTTCTTCATCCGTCGGAATCTCGCCTAATTCATCTTTAAAGACCGTGGCCCACAGATTCTCCCTCGGCAGCCCCCACACTTCAGTCAGCAGTTCCCAGGCCCAGGCGATAGCCTCTTTCTTGTAGTAGTCACCAAACGACCAGTTGCCGAGCATTTCGAAGAAAGTGTGATGCGTATTGTCGCGACCGACATCGTCCAAATCGTTGTGTTTCCCAGCCACACGCATACACTTTTGGGAATTCGTGGCTCGTTTATAGGGCCGCTTGTCCGTCCCTAAGAACACATCCTTAAACTGCACCATCCCGGCGTTGGTAAACAGCAAGGTCTGGTCACCACCGGGGACCAGCGATGAGGAGGGTACAAATTTGTGACCTCTCTCGACGAAAAAATCAATGAAAGTCTGGCGAATCTGGTTGCCAGAGAATCTCTCAGAAGTCATAGAAACTCCGCTTATTCCTCTCGGGATTACCCTGAATTATACTGGCTCTTTTGGGCTTGGCGTGGCAGAGGCTCGATGGGAGGATGTGCCGGGCACCGCCGCCGCATCCAGCTCTTTTTTATGGTAATTCCCAGAGAGCCATTATACCAATGCGGACGGTGTGTGTATAAATACGATATAATGCCAGTTTGAGATCAGGCCCTCGGAAACCACCATTAAAATGATCAGCAACGCTAACCGTACTTACCTCTACTTCGCCGTTTTCGCCTCCGGCATGACCACCCTGGCGGTAGAGCTCTCCGCCTCGCGCCTGCTCGGCAACGTCTTCGGCACCAGCAACCTGGTTTGGGCCAGCATCATTGGCCTGATCTTGATTTATCTCACTGCGGGATACTTCATCGGCGGCCGTTGGGCCGATCGTTCGCCCTCTCCTCGCACCATGTACGCGATCCTCGCCTGGGGAGCCTTTTTGTCCGGTTTGGTGCCGCTTCCAGCCGGACTGGTCTTGCGCTTGGCCGCTGACGCTTTCGATCAACTCCAGTTGGGTGTGCTGTTAGGCTCGTTCACAGGGGTGCTGGTCCTGTTCAGCCTGCCCGTGACGCTCTTGGGTACCATATCGCCCTTCGCTATTCGCCTGGCCATTCGTCATCCGGCCGAAGCCGGCACGGTCTCAGGTAAGATCTACGCCATATCCACCCTGGGATCGTTCCTAGGGACTTTCCTTCCTGTGCTGATTCTGATCCCCACCATCGGTACGGCGCGTACTTTTCTTGCATTCAGCGGTTTTCTCACTTTGGTGGCCATTCTCGGTCTGGGGTTTACCGTTGGCTGGCGCCGGGCTCTTCCCTGGTTGTGGATGCCATTGACCTTGGCCTTGTTGGGTGTGCTCTGGGCTGGACAGGCCATTAAATCTACAGCTGGGCAGATTTATGAGACCGAATCGGCCTACAATTACATCCAGGTGCTTGAGCGGGACGGCTACCGTTATCTACGTTTGAACGATGGGCAAGGTGTGCATTCCATGTACCACCCCACTGAATTGGAATTCTACGGGCCCTGGATGCAGTTCCTGGCCGGACCCTTCTTCAACCTCCCGCCATACGAGCCGCAACAGGTCCAAAGCATGGCCATTGTTGGCCTGGCCGCCGGGACGGTCGCTCGCCAGGCCACCGCGGTTTACGGCCCGATCCCCATTGACGGCTTCGAGATTGATCCCAAGATCATCGAGGTGGGCCGCAAGTACTTTGACATGAACGAGCCCAACTTGAACGCCATCGCGCAGGACGGTCGCTGGGGACTTGAGCACAGCTCGCGCCGCTATACTATCATCGGCGTCGACGCCTACCGCCCACCCTATATTCCTTGGCACATGACCACTCGCGAGTTCTTCCAGATCGTCCGTGATCATTTGACTGCTGATGGCGTTTTGGTCATGAACGTGGGCCGTGCCCCGGATGACCGCCGGCTGGTCGACGGCCTGGTGGGCACCATCAGCACCATATTTCCTTCGATTTATGTGGTCGATGTGCCGGGAACCTTTAATTCCATCGTTTATGCCACGGTTCAGCCCACCAAAGTGGAAAACTTGTTTAACAACCTGGTCGAGTTGAGCCAGCGCGCGGACGTCCATCCTATGCTAATCGATTCCCTCAAAATTGCCGCGGCTTACCAGCAGCCCCTCCCTGAAACCTCGACCGTTTTCACGGATGACCTGGCGCCCATTGAGTGGATCACCAATAATATGGTCCTGAGATTTGTCTTATTTGGGGATGTGGAGGTTTTACAATGAGCAGCCCGAATCCGGGTATTCAAGTCCTTTCGTGGTTGGTGGCCATCTTGGTTCCCGTCGCCCTGGTCCTGACCGCCGTCAGGTTGCTCTTGACGCCGGTCTTTGTGCAGTTCGAATACCGGACTCCCAATTTTCCTCCCGATCCCTACGGCTTTACCCGGCAGGATCGCCTTTATTGGTCTCAGATCGCTTTGAATTACCTGCTCAATGATCAAGGCATTTCTTACCTGGGCGATTTGCGTTTCCCGGACGGGAACGCGCCCTACAATCCGCGCGAACTCCAACATATGGCGGATGTGAAAACAGTGGTCCAGGCGGCGCTCAAGGTCTGGATTGGGTCGTTAGTTGGCCTGGCCCTGTTAGGCGTGTGGGCCTGGCGCGCGGATTGGTTGGCTGGATTTCGGCATGGCTTGTCGCGCGGCGGCTGGTTGACCGTGCTACTGGTTGGGGCCGTCATCCTCTTTGTCTTGGTTGGTTTCGGCGTCTTCTTCGTGTTTTTTCACGACATCTTCTTTGCTCCTGGTACCTGGACCTTCGCTTATTCCGATACGCTTATCCGTTTGTTCCCCCAGCGCTTCTGGCGGGACACATTCCTGGTATTGGGTGTGCTCGCCGGCGGGGTAGGTCTGGCGCTAGGGTATATATTTCAGCGTTAAGACCCAGCAAAAATCGCGTCGCCATCATTGACGTTATGTATGTGTATGTGTATAATTAAGTCTGTATATGGTTAGTTGAGGATGATTGCAGTGAAAATCTCTCTTCAGGTAAGTTGAGTTGCTGTGAATGAGGTGCGTATGGGAACGAAACTAAAGCGCATACAAATGCTCCTGGAGCCTGATCAGCATCGTGCCTTGATGGAAGTTGCGGAACAGCAAGGTAAGAGTGTATCTGAGGTTACCCGCGCAGCGATCGATCTAGGATTGTCGGTCATGGAACGGGACAAGATCTTTGCTCAACGAGGAGAGGCGCTTAAACGGGCCGAGGCGTTGCGCCAGGCCATGCGCGATCGTCGCGGGCACCCGATCAGTATTGACGTGGCGGATGATATTCGCAAAATGAGGCAGGCGAGAGATGAACACCTCCTCGGCCGCGGTCATTG
>DASQQR010000057.1:0-13089 GCA_035643335.1 Anaerolineales bacterium | reverse complement strand
GTGCCAGGGAGGCGGCAGACGATTGGCAACAAAGTCGGCTCCAGAGCGAAGGAGTTCACCCACAGCCTGGTCGATCAGATCGGGATCAATCACCGGGCAGTCCGCGGTAATACGCACCACCACGCCGGCCTGAAAAGCGCGCGCAGCCTGATAGTATCGATCCAAGACATCATTTACACTGCCACGATAGCAAGCATATCCTCGCTTTGCACACAATGCCGCGATAGCGTCGTCCGGGGACTCGGTTGTCGTAGCAACGATGACTCCATCCAGGCTTTTTGCCTTGCTCGTTCGTTCGACAACCCGCACCAACATCGGCTGTCCGGCAATGTCGAGCAGCACCTTTCCCGGCAGGCGGGAGGAGGACATCCGCGCCTGGATGATGGCAATCGTCGTGCGTTGTACCTGGTGCGTTGTACGCGATTTGTGATCGTTGCCCTCGGACATTGCTTAACTATGAATATTGAACTACGCCAATTTCAGATAGGTTGCAAGGCTATCTTGTAGGCTTTGAACAATTTGGGGAAGTTGCGTTCCCAGTCAGCGCGCTGCTCAGCCAACAAGCGGGAAGCGTGACCCATTTCGGGCAGACGATCTCGCTCCTCCACCGCCTCTGAAAGCGCCTCAATTAAGGAACCAATATCTCCATCTCGAAACCACCAGCCGTTCTCTCCCGGGGTCAGCCATTCCCGGTTGCCGGGAATATCCGAAACCAGGACAGCCTTGCCGCACGCCATGGCCTCCAGCAAGGATATCGAGGTGCCATCGCTATGTGAAGCGCTGACATACAAATCCGCGGCCTTATAGTAGTCCGGCAAGTCCGCATTACTCACCTGGCCGGCGATGTGGACCTTCTCAAGCACGCCTTCCCGCAAAAATATCTCCTTAAGTTGGGATGCCTGGGAACCATTCCCCAGCATTAAGAGGCGGAGTTCACGATATTGGTGAGCGACCTGAGCAAAAGATCTCGCAATCAAGTCCACCCCATAAATCGGCTCCCAGCCGCGTGTGGAGAGCAATACGAATATGTCTTCCGTCCAGCCTAAGCGATCCCGCAGGGAGGGAGCCTTCTTCCCGCCGCTACCAGAGAATGGGGAGAATTTACGCAAATCTACGCCCCAGGGGAATGTTATGATGCGCTCAGAATCCATGCCATAAGAGATGGCTTTTTGGCGGATCGTGTCACAATCCCCAACCAGCGCTGCACTGTGTCGAAGCGTGTAACGGGTCGCCCAGCGCCACAGGAAGCTCCTGGAGACATCTCGTAGCAGGTCATAACCCCACGACATACTGACCAAGGGCTCGAACCCACTCAAAGCAACCAGAAAAGCACTCCGTTGTAGTGGGCCGGATTGAATCAGGTCCGGCTTGAATTCCCGAATCACCCTTTTTAGGTCGAGTAGCAGCTGCGGACCGTCCCAGAAATCTGCCGGCTGGGAGCCTCCCGCCCAAGGGATCATCTCAACCTTCGGAGGCAAGGGTCGATCCTCCAGTTGGTGCCCGCCGCGCTCCAGGCGCAGATAGGCAACATGATGCACAGTCTTTGCCAGTGCGTCAAGAAACCGCCTATCGTGGGTGGTGTAATCCCTTGTAAAGTATAAGATCCGCATCACGCATCACGTTCCGCCTCACCCAAATCGGTCCAGCGCAGCTCTTTTCCCCGTGGTATGTCCTTCAACGCCCGTGTGCCAATCACATTCTCGACCTCGTAGGGCAGAATGGCGCCTTTGGTGGCTGGTCGAAGGACGTCAATCATGTCCCGGCTAAACACCTCACCAGATCTGATATCTCGGGCGGCGCGAAGGCAACGGCGCTGCACGACAACGGTTTCCGTCTCGTTGCCAGCGACGAACTTATCGGCCACACCGAGCGCCCGCTCGAGCTCACGCGCGCGATCGACCATAAGCCGCCAGATCTCGGGGGTCATCGAAAAGGGATGGTCAGGTCCAATCCGGCTGGTATCATCAGTAAAATGCTTTTCGACCACGCGCGCTCCCAGAGCTACTGCGCCCAACACCGTCGCGTGTCCTGAGGTATGGTCCGATATCCCCAGGACGGCATCCGGGAACATGGTTCGGTAGGTATCAATCACCCGAATGTGGATATGATCGAAATTCTCGGGACTGGCAGTGTAATTGGTGTTGCATTGCAGTAACACCAATTGGCGGTTGATCGCCAGGATAGTGCGCACCGCCCGCTGCACATCTCCGATATCCGAAGCACCGGTCGACAGGATAACCGGTTTGCCCTTGCGGGCCATGCGCTCCAGGATCTCCAACCAGGTTATGTCTCCCGAACCAACTTTGAAGGCCGGCACGTACGGATCGAGCATGTCAACAGCTGCGAAATCATAGGGTGAGGAAAAGTAATGAATGCCGACCTTATCGCACTCTTCTTTCAGTATTGGCGTCCAATCGAAAGAGATAGACGCGTCCCGGTAGACTTCAAAGACCGACTTTTTCCAGGTCGCCTGATGGGAAAGCTGCCCGCCCAGGGACTTAAAGCCGTAATCCGAAACGATCTTGGGGGCCCGGAAGTTTTGAAACTTGGCTGCGTCCGCCCCAGCCTCTTTCGCCAACCGGATGAGCATCTTGGCGCGCTCCAACTCGCCGTCGTGATTGGCCGAGATGTCAGCGATGAAATATGTGGGGTGGCCATTTCCGATTAACCGGTCACCTATTTTGATCTCCATACGGACCTCCACTCATTCAATTCAGCTACGATGCATATATCTGCCCACGATCTGGCATGCCAGATTCCGCCATTCTCCCCAGCTCCTGTGGATAACCCTGTTGATAAAGTGTATAAAACCGTTCCAGACCTGGGGATAATCCCGGTGGGGGTTCACCCAAGGTCTGCGTAATTTTATCCGCTCTCAAGGTCAGCCGTGGCGATCGCGGCGCCTTCAAACCTGCGTCGCCTACCAATGAGGGCCTGATCAACTCTTCGTCAAACTTGAACTGCCGGGCAAGCGCTAACCCGAAAGTGTACTTATTAATGCAATCCCGGCTGACGACGTGAAAGAGGCCGCGCAAATTTGCCTCCAGCATCTGCAAAAAGAGGTGCGCCAGGTCATTGGCCAAAAGCGGGCAAAAATAAACGTCGGTGAAACCTTGTACCTGGTTTCCGGCCCGCAGGTTGTAGAAGAAGAATTCCGCCAGGCTGCGCTGGCCCGATAAGCTCCAGCCATATATGTTGACACGCGCGACAATGGCCTCTGGATTGGCCTGAAGCACGGCACGCTCACCCTCCAGCTTGGTGCGAGCGTAAACGCTGAGCGGGTTAGGCTGGTCTAATTCAGTGTAATCCCCCCGCTGGCCATCGAATACAGCATCTGTAGACACATGTAACAGGCGCGCTCCGCCCCTAGCGACATGTTCCGCTAGTTTTCGGGGTAATTCTGTATTCAATTTGCTTGCCCGATCCGGATTGGCTTCGCATTCATCCAGAATGGCCAACGCGGCACAGTTTATCACCCAATCGGGCTGGGTTTGATCGAGCAAGCGCTCCACCGCGCCCGGAGCCGTTAAATCAAATTGGAGAACTTGAAAGGCATCCGTCCGCAGCGGGTGGCGGTGGGTCAGGCCGAAGACCTTATAGTTTTTCGCCGCCTCCAGAGCCAGATTAAGCCCCAACAAACCGCTGGCCCCGGTGACAAGGATACGGATTCTACCAAACCTATCCTGTTTTCGGGATATTTGGCACCTTTCCTCAGGCAAGTTCGCCGGACAAATAAGAGCATGATTCGCCAGCCTATCCGTCCATTATTTCCAGTTTCAGTTCCTCTTCGATCGGGCGGATGTACGCCCGAATCTGATCAACACTTAGCCAGTCCGGGTTTGTATCGCTGGAAAAGCGGAATCCATCGGGTAATGGCCGGCCCTGGTCCTCCCACTCTCGAGCAAACCATAGCGCCGCCGTCGGCTGCACGACATACATATCTTCCATCTCTAGGGTTGTCCGCGCCTCATCTTCGTGGATCAAAACCTCGTGCAGCTTCTCGCCAGGCCGGATCCCGACGATCTCAAGCCGGGCATCCGGAGCGATCACTTTAGCCAGATCAACGATGCGGGTGCTGGGGATCTTGGGTACGAATACCTCCCCGCCGCGCATTTGCTCGATGCAGCGGATGACGAAACGCACCCCCTGTTCAAGGGTGAGCCAAAAGCGGGTCATGCGTTCATCAGTGACCGTCAGTTTGCCGTTCTGGCGCTGCTTCAAGAAGGTAGGGATGACACTGCCCCGGCTCCCGACCACGTTGCCGTAACGCACGCAACTGAACCGGGTGGAAGGGCGCGCCCCGGCGTAGGCATTGCTTTGCACAAACAACTTTTCGGCAGCCAGTTTGGTGGCGCCATACAAGTTAATCGGGTTGACAGCTTTGTCCGTGCTCAGGGCCAGGACTTTCTTGACGCCCGCATCGATCGCGGCTTCGACCACGTTACCGCTGCCCAGGATATTGGTTTTGATGGCCTCCATCGGATTGTATTCGCAGGCAGGCACCTGTTTGAGGGCCGCAGCATGCACAACGGTATCGACGCCATGCATGGCGCGCCGTAAGCGGGTCACATCACGCACATCCCCAATGAAATACCGCAAACTCGGGTGATCCATTCCACTGCTGCGCATCTCGTGCTGTTTCAGCTCGTCCCGGCTGAATACGATCAGCTTGGCCGGATGGTATTCCCGTAGCATCACGTCGATAAATTTCTTCCCGAACGATCCGGTTCCACCAGTGATTAGGATTACCTGATTAGCCCAGTCCATGAATTACTCCGCATCGCAATGTGATCCAAGCATAGATCTTGGGACAACCTCTGATCTTCCCGGCTTCCTGATCACAATTAAGGGATATTGGCCGTTCCTTCCAAAGAACTCCGGGAAACGCTCCTCCAACCAGAAGAGAATTCTCAACAAGCCTTTCCCTCCTAGCTTGAGGTGAATCAGAGCCCGCATGAATCGCACACTCACGCTACGCCAAACCAGAATTTGTAGTGGCATCGATTGACCGACCGTCTGTATCAGGTGGACCGCGTCGTTCTTGCTAACGTAGGTACCCTTTGGCTGGGCAGGCAAATTCGCACTCGTGTTCTGTGTTGTCATCTGCCTTCTTCGAGTTGGCCACTGTACACGCTCTCTATACCACCTCAGCCGATTTGCCCAGCGGATAGGATGGTCAAAGAGTTCCATCAGCGGCGGATCATCCCAGCCATTCACCACTACGCCCGTCCTCTCAGGCGAGAGCACCCGGTACAACTCACTGTACGCATGGATATGTTCCTTCTCCGGCAGGTGATGAATCGTATGCAACGAAACCACCCCATCGAAGACCTCGGGGCCGAAAGGCAGCCGCGCAATATCCGCGACTACGAACAGACCGTGATCATTTCCCTGCAAATCGCCGATGCGCCGGCGAGCCTCTTGCAGCGCTACCAGAGAAATGTCCACGCAAACGCGGGCCTGATAGCCGCGCGAATACTCCAGATATTCCGGATATTGGATCGGCCCCGAACCAGCATCCAGCAAAAATCTGCCTTTAGGGGCAAGATGACCTAGGACGCGCAGGTGGCAACGGTGAACGTATTCTCGCGCCACAGGGCGCAGATCTTCGTAGCGCGCGTTCTGGTACAAGCCCTCGCTGACCTCCCGCCAACCAACATTATCATAGAACTCACGCACCTGCTGTCTTACATCTGCGTCCGGGGCCGTTTCAACTTGCGCGTGCATTTTGGGTACCTATCAGGGTCCAGTCAATGGGCTCTCCAGCCAAAAAGCGAAAGGTCCGCTCGAACTTTTGTCTGCCTTCCTCATCCAGAACACGTTCGACAGGCCAATCTTCCACATCCTTCCACATATGAACCATATGCCATGGGAAAGGGTGAGGGTATTCGAAGAAGAAGCGATAAGCGTACTCCCAGGCGCGGTCCACTTGTTCCTTCGCAAGCCTGAACGATTCAGGTCTTTCGAGCGCCTGGTCTAACAGGCGGAAGTATGCCTCCCATGAATCGGGATCCAGGGTGAAGCCCTTCGCCCGATAGTGGGTTTGTCCGATCACCAGTACCGGCACACCGCTCATCGCCATCTCCAAACCCACCGTCGTGGTATAGACCAGGCCGAGATCGGCAATCTCAACCAGGTCGTACGTGTTCACCTGCGCATCAGCAGATACCAGGTGGATATGCTCGGGCAGTTCAGGCAGCACCCGCTGCACCACATCGGCTACCGAGGGACCTTTCGTGATCAGCTCTCCCGGGTGGATACGCACAACTAACTGCACATCGGTGCGTTTGGCAAAATAAAGCGCCGTGCGCTCCAGCCACTCGGTCATGCTGTCGCTGAACACCTGGCGCCCCAAGGTGAGGCTGTCTCCGATGACGTTGGTAGCCAGCAGAACTACCGGACGACCGTCCAGCCCAAGGGACTTCTGGACTTGTTCGCCTCCCGCGCTGGGAGTGCCTTGCCAGCGACGGGCGAAGTTCTCCCACAGATTGGCTCCCTGGCGAGCGGCAAACAAAGTGCGCACCTTATCGAGCTGCCATTCACCTAATGGCTTTCCACCATTGACGTGCCACATCCCATCGGTTTGCTGGCGCATGACTTCAGCATCCTGAGCCAGCCAAATGCGCTGCCGCTGCTCGCCAAATTCGTAGGTCACGATTGGCAAGTTGAAGCCGGTTTCATTCAGGTATCGCGCTGCTCTGTAAACCGCTCCGAATTCCAGGATGCTTCCATTGGGGATGATAAGTATATCCGGCTTATTGGCTTGTATCCAGTCCAGAGCGGCGCGGGCAGCATTCAAATTTCGATCGAGACGCAAGCGGTATAAATCGCTATCTGGGGAAACATCTTCCACCTGCAGAGTGTACTGTGTGTCCCGCAAAGCCACTTCCTGCACTAGTTCATTCAACTCCGCAGGAAAGCCATTCGAAGCTGGCTTGACGTCCACCAACGAGACCGCCTTTACCAAGGGAGCCGCTTTCTCTAATACGGTACGGGCGTACAGATTCTGCCGGCGCAAGTCAAACCGGTTGAGAGGCTTTTGCCACTTTCCATAGGGCAAATACATCAAGATCACCTTGTGGCCCAAGCCCGCCAGAGCCAGTCCCACTAAAGCCGCATGCGAGATCCAATAATGCAGTGTGCCGAAGATCAACACTTTCTTGCCCGGCTGGGCTCGTTGGGCGGCCTGTTCCGCCTGTGAACGCCAGCGTGGCAATCCAGCCTCCAGTTGCCTGAGGGAAAAGCGGCGGCTAAGTGGCTTCCCCGGTTGACGCAAGTACCAAAAGGCCTCGGCGGTGAGGGGTATTTCGCCAAGAAAGTGTTTAATCGCAGTCTTATTCATGGTGCAGGGAAGGAGACAAGGTAAACAGAGTAAACAGGTATACAAGGCTCTTTCCCGTGCTTACCTTGTTTACTTGAATACTGTATCCTTGTATACTTCTAATCAGCTTTCTCAATTCTCCACTCCAATCGCGGCCTTACTGGACCCAGGCGCGGTTCGGGCCAGTGCTTCCCTGGAGCACCGACCGCCTCAACGTTGAAAGCCAATGCATGTTCGTCATGGAAATAACGTCTGACCCGAAACGTGCTGGCGTTGACGCCCAATACATAACGCCCTTCATTTAGGAAATCGGCGGGGATGGTGCAGTGGCTGACATAATGGCCCGCCGGACGCACCCCAAAGTGTTCATAATGCTCAGGGTCGTCGGTGTCGAAAGAGGTGAATACAAATTCACCTTGCATGGTCAATAAATAGAGTCCAATCCGCAAGCCGGTAACGGGCGCCTCTAACCTGTATTGTATGCTCACCGTGGTTGGCTCAGTTGAGCGCACGGTATCGACCACTCGCTGATTGCCATCACATACCTGCAGCGCAATAGGGCGAAAAGGTGCCGCTGAGGATGGAATTTCGTCGGCATCCCACGTGCGTTCTCCTAATTGGGAAAAACCTGCCGCCATATAGTAGTCCACGGCTTTGGGTGTCACTGCGCGCAATACCATTTTTCCCTTCTCAAGCAGCATGGTCTCCTCGGTGAGCCGCAAGATCGCCGACATGTTGTGGCTCACAAACATCACCGTCCGTCCCTCTTGGGCGACATCGCTCATTTTGCCAAGGCACTTGCGTTGGAACTCGGCATCCCCGACTGCCAGGACCTCGTCCACAACCAGGATTTCCGGTTCGAGGTGAGCTGCTACCGCAAAGGCCAGCCGCAGATACATTCCGCTGGAAAAGCGTTTAACCGGGGTGTCAATAAACTTCTCTACCTCCGAGAAAGCCACGATCTCATCAAATTTGCGGTCGATCTCAGTGCGCTTCATGCCCAGGATGGCGCCGTTGAGATAGATATTCTCGCGGCCCGTCAATTCGGGATGAAAACCGGTACCGACCTCCAGCAAAGACCCCACGCGACCATGGATCTCAGCGTACCCTTCGGTCGGCTCGGTCACCCGGGAGAGAACCTTGAGCAGGGTGCTTTTGCCGGCACCATTGCGACCGATGACACCCAATACCTGCCCACGCCGGACTTCAAAAGACACATCTTTCAAAGCCCAGATCGTGTCATCGGAATTCCCGCGGATGGCCGCAAGCGGATCTCTGAACGCGCGGGTCAAGGCGTCTCGTAGGGTGCGATAGCGCTCGGGAGAAGTGCCAATCCGGTATTGTTTGCTCAGATCTTCAACGCGAATAGCTACATCATTCATAATGTACAGGACGAGACGCAGGGTGATAGGGGAGGGAACTTGCCAGCAAACGCTTTTCCCCGATCTCGTGAATATCAGACCATGTCAGCGAAAGTACGTTCCATACGGCGGAAATAAAACATGCCTGTTACCAGGATGATCACGGCGATGGCTGCCGAAACGGCAACCATCGGACCCGGGGCATTCTCGGTGTTTAACAGCGCCCAACGAAAACCTTCCACCACTCCAGTCATCGGGTTAAGGGCGTAAATCAATCGCCACTTATCCGGCACCTCGGTGGAAGAATAAACCACGGGAGTGATATAGAACCAGAATTGAGTGAGGAAAGGCAGCACGTAACCCACATCGCGATAGATTACATTAAGGGCCGAGAGCCATAGCCCAACCCCTAAGGCTGTAACAAGCGCAAGAATCAGCAGGAAAGGTAACGCCCAAACTGCTGAAGAGGGTGTAACGTGGAAGTAAACCATCATCCCCAACAACACTACAAAAGCGATCAAGAAATCCACCACACCACTCAGCACTGAGGCTAACGGCACGACCAAACGGGGGAAGTATACTTTGGTGATCATGTTGCGGTTGATCACCAAGGACCTTCCGGCGTCAGTTAACGCTTTAGAAAACACACCCCAAGGAAGCAGCGCAGTATAAGAAAATATGGGGTAAGGCACATTACCGGAGGAAACCTTCAACAAACCGCCAAAGAAGATTGTGAATACCACCATGGAGAGAAAAGGCTGGAGGATAGCCCAGGCAGCACCCAAAATAGTCTGTTTATAGCGCACTTTGATATCCCGCCAGGTGAGGAAATAGATCAGCTCGCGATACTTCCAGAGATCACCAAGATTGAGGGACCCCCACCCGCGAGACGGGCGCAGGATAATGACCTCTTCGCTGGATCTAGTGGAGACAGTAGCCTGAGTCATAAGTCGTTGCAGGACATCAAAGATTAGGAACAAGTTCCTAATCCCTGGTTCACTGATCCCTGGTCCCTACTCCCTTATTCGCACGATACCACGTGATCGTTCTACGCAATCCTTCTTCAAAGGGCATCTGAGCTTTGAAACCAAAATACTGCTCAGCCCGAGAGGTGTCCAGCGCCCTCCGGGGCTGCCCGTTGGGCTTGGTAGTGTCCCAAATCAGCTTCCCCTGGAAACCTGTCAAGCGGGCGATCATTTCCGCCAGATCTTTGATGCTGATCTCATTTCCTGAACCAAGATTGACTGGCTCGCGGCCGTTATACCGTTCCGCTGCCAGCAGAATTCCTTCAGCCGCGTCCTCAACGTACAGGAATTCGCGGGTGGGAGAGCCATCGCCCCAAACTACCACCTCGCGGTCACCCCGCTCCTGAGCTTCGATGTACTTGCGAATCAATGCTGGGATGACGTGAGAAGTCTGTAAATTGAAGTTATCCCTGGGCCCGTAGAGGTTTACGGGCAAAAGGTAAATCGCGTTGAAGTCATATTGGTCTCGATAGGCATGCGCCTGAACCAGCAGCATTTTCTTTGCAAGGCCGTAAGGAGCATTGGTCTCCTCGGGATAACCATCCCACAAGTTCTCCTCCTTGAAAGGCAGGGGGGTGAATTTGGGATAGGCGCAGATCGTGCCGATAGCGACGAACTTGTCCAAACCGCGCTTCCAGGCTTCATGCATCAGAGGGACCCCCATCATCAAGTTATCGTAGAAAAACTCGGCTGGGCGCGTCCGGTTGGCACCGATGCCCCCGGCCAACGCAGCCAGGTGAATGAGGACAATTTTAGAATCTGAAGATTCAGACTTAATGTCATTCGGGCCCTTAAGATCATCAAATAAACGCTTGATGGCTTCGATCTTCGTCAGATCATAATCCTGGTAGTGCGGGACAATGATTTTCGGGGCGCCGCGCTGTCTGAGCTTTTCAGTGACAAAGGATCCAAGAAATCCTGAACCCCCGGTCACAATAACGCGCTTATCCGACCAAAAAGCCTGCGAGGAATCAAACCCAGAATCATTCATCATACATCCATATTACTCCGAAAAGTTCACCGACTTCCAATCTGGAAATCATCCGCCATAGCATCTTCCACTCTTCCAGCCTCCCAATCTTCAACTCACTGCACGATAAACTGCGCATTCCGATAACGTTGATCCTGAGGGTTGCTGAAAACCTCATCTCGCAGCGCGTGCAAGACTTCCCTGATGCCGTCATCCACAGTCAAATGGGTTTGGAAGCCTAACTTGCTTTGAATTTTTTCGTATGAGACAGAAATATCCCGCATATCCCCACCGAAGGTCATGTCCTTATAGCGGACGACTGTTTCGGGCAGGCGCTTGAGGATCAACGCCACGATCTCATCCTTGGTATGGTTGCCGGTATCCGAACCCAGGTTAAACACCTCACCACGAATCTGCTCTTCCGGGGCTTCCAGTCCCAACATGAGACCCTCAACGGCATCGCGGACATGCATGAATGAACGCGAATAGCCGCGTTGGTAGATAAGCAACTCGCGTTTGGTATAAGCTTCCAGGACGAACTGGTTGATGATCAAGTCAAAACGGGTGCGCGGCGATAAGCCATATAGGGTGGCCATGCGAAATATGACCGGCATGCAAGAGGCATCGGATTGGGCCAGCAGATAGCGCTCGGCGTTCACCTTGGTCTCGGCGTAAAGGGATTGAGGATTTAGGGGAGAATCTTCGGTAACCGGCTTGCCATCTGGGGACAGGCCATAATTGCTGTAAGTCGACGCGTATACGAAACGCTTCATCCCGAGCTCAACTGCCTGCTCTAATACCCGCTGGGTGGATTCAACGTTATAACGCCAGGCGACCTGACGTCCAACTGCCTGGCAGGCAGGGAATCCAGCAATAGCTGCTAAGTGGACCACAGCGTGCGGGGCAGGCCAATCTGAACGGACGGCTGAGCGGACCGCCCTGGGCTCCCATACATTGGATTTGACAAAATGAAACGCCGGGTGGATGAAGTAGGCCATCAAGGACTCACCCCCGAAGAGCAGGTCATCCAAGACTGTAACGCGATGCCCAAGCCGCAGTAAGTGACCAGCCAAATAGGACCCGATGTAACCTGCTCCTCCCGTAATTAGAACGTGCTTCTCTTCACTCATACGATCCACGCTTTCGTTCACACTGCGGCTTGGCGCCCATCGGAGGAATCGATTTGTAGCGGTATTTCTTGCAGGTGCAGCACGACTTTCACGCCATGCACCTCCAGCACGGGTACTTCAGGCAAATCAACAACCGACACACCCTGTTCCAGGCAAGTCAACTTGCATATATCGGCGATATCTCCCTCCCCTACCACTGCTACGCTGCTGAAACCGGCGCGCTTGACCTCGCTGAGCAATTCCCGAACGCGTTGGCGAACCCTGCGATACAGTCGCATGGATTGGTCAATATAGTTTACCGTCAACCGGGCTCGAAACGCAATCCCCTCGGGAGTGATGATGTATCGCAATTTACGCCGCTGTGCCCGCTTGACTTTCACATAACCCTTGGAGACCAGCCGCTTGAGGTGCCAGTTGACGGTACCCACTGCAACACCGAGCTGGGCTGCCAGGCCCGCTTGGGTAATGTCCGGGTCACGCTCGATGTGTTCGAGTAAAATCATTTCGCGATCGGGATCAGGCGAGGTATCCATAGCAGTCTCCAAAATTCAACTGCTGAATTATAACTTCTACAGAGCAGGGGTCAAGGGTGGATTTCTCAGCGCAAGATGGGATAAAATATCGCCCACCGATGCTTTCCCAGATTTTCCCTGCCCCTAATTAAGTTTGAGAAATTTGGTTCGATTGCTATGCCGCGCCTGCCCTTGGATTTGGAGCCGACCAAAAGATCTGGACCTCTGAACAATGCAATGAACTTGCAGATTGCGATTCCGTTGATCTTCGTGGCGTTCATGCTTCTCTTCTTCCCCTTCCGGGACAAACTACAGTTCGATGGCGATGAGGGGATCAATCTGATGAAAACCGTGCTCGTCATGCGCGGCTATCCACTCTATAGCCAGATCTGGAGCGATCAGCCTCCTCTCCTGACGTATCTTCTGCTGAGCGCCTTCCGTGTCTTCGGCGTTGACGTCAATGTTGGCCGCATTATTGTGCTTCTCCTGTCCGCCACGCTCCTTTGGGCCAGCTTCCAGATCCTGAGACTAGTCTGGGGAAATTTCCACGCGCTGGCGGGGGCGTTCCTGATCGTTTTGCTACCCTACTATATGACCTTGAGCGTTTCCGTGATGGTAGGATTACCCTCGCTGACTTTTGCCATGCTCTCCCTGCTGGCGATAATTGCGTGGCACCTGCAGCGCAAATATGTTTGGTTGATTCTATCCGCCGTTGCGCTTAGTGCATCTGTCTTGATCAAATTGTTCACTGGATTCCTGGCACCCATTAT
>DASQQR010000056.1:0-5209 GCA_035643335.1 Anaerolineales bacterium | reverse complement strand
TTAAACCCCATTGAGTTGGTGAAGGACCTGTATTCCCGAATGAGAAAGGGATTTCCGCGGCTTATTGTTCCTGGAGACTACCTCTTATTATTCGAAGAATTGGGGTTCACTGAAGTTCAGGCCAATTGGCATTGGCCAAATTTCCAGGCATGCACGAAAATTATTCCAATAAATAATGAAAGTGCGCTCGACTATGCATTCTTACAAAGCGGTCGCAGCACAAAGGCGCGTCTAAAAGCGATATTGGGTCACTGGTTGCAGCGGAGTGGCCTATTATGGTGGGTTCTCCCTTGTTTTAGCGTGGTTGCCGTGAGGGGTGGGGATTGAATTTAGCGATATCCTTTCTTAAGGATAATTGGCAAAAACTAAATCTTCAGCACTTGGGATCACCACTACGGCTATCCAGTGTGCTGCTAACCCCTCGTTTCCAAGCCTCCAGTCATGTGGTTTTCATAATTTTACCTGAGGACCAGCGTGAGCCTGCTCTGGTAGCTAAGGTTTCTCGATTGGCAGGCGTCAGCGAGAGTCTCGAGCGCGAATACGCCAATCTGAGAAAGATTCAGGCCAGCCGTTCTCAAGGATTTAATTCCATCCCCTATGCGGTCACACTTGATGAAATCTATGATTACCCCATATTGATCGAAACTGCATTGGTTGGCCAGCAAATGGATCCGCCAACTGTGCGCAAGGATGCCTCCGGCTGCATAAGATCGATTTTCAACTGGCTGCTTGAACTGCACAAAGCAACTTCTGTTAATTCTAATTCCGACCCCGACTGGTTCGAGAGGCTGGTGGAGGGGCCGATTCGCTTCTTTCAGGAGACAGTGCCATTAGACAGCGAAGAACTAAATCTTATCCGGGAGACTCAGGACTTGGTTGGTCCCCTGCGGAATTCGACTCTTTCATTGGGTTTCGAGCACGGCGACTTGAGTCACCCGAATGTTATCCGGCTCAAGCGTGGCGGCCCCGGCATCCTTGATTGGGAGCAGGCGGAACCTCGGGGTTTCTCCATTTCCGATTTGTTTTTCTTCCTGGCATATGTGGCATTTGCAAAGCACGGCGCTCGGGAGAGAGCGAACTATCTGCCGGCCGTTCAAACGGCATTTTTTGGCAAAGATGCCTGGGCGCGATCCTATGTGAGGGAATACGCCAGTCGCACTCAGATACCCATTCCCACTCTTTCACCATTATTCGCATTGTGCTGGTTTAAGTACCTAGTCACTCAACTGAAACGTCTCAGCGGGGCTGGGAATCAAAATCGAGGTGTTGGAGATGAAGCTATCAATTGGTTGCGTGGCAACAGGTATTACCGCATATGGCGATACACCATTGAAAATATCGATGCCCTTAAATGGGATACATAATGATGAATATCCCTTATAGGTGTTCTTACCACAGTTGCGAGGGGAAGAGGGAATTGAAGAGCAGATGAAAAAATCTATTTTTGGGAGTATATGATTGTTATGAAGATTCTTATCGCTAGTTCCATTTACTCTGAGGCAATTGAAAAACTTCGAGCACAGCATAACGTTGTCTGTGCGTTCAATGCTAAAGAAGAAGAGCTAAAAATGCACATTCGTGACCGGGAGGTATTGATCTTTCGGAGCGGGGTCCAAATCACGGCCGATGTCATGGCCTGCGCACCAGAATTGAAGTTGATCCTGCGCGCGGGTTCGGGTGTAGATAATATTGATCTGCAATATGTAAACCAAAAGGGGCTTAATCTGGTCAGAATACCGGGCCCGGGTGCAAAGGCCGTGGCCGAGATGAGCTTCGCATTGATGCTGGCGCTGGCCCGCAATGTTTTAGAGGCTGATCATTTGACCCGCCAGGGGATTTGGGCAAAGCACCAATTAACTGGATATCTGCTGACAGGCAAAGTGCTTGGCATTATCGGGGCAGGTAATATTGGCTCTCGAGTAGGCCGTTTGGGCGCTGCCTGGGGTATGGAGGTTTTGGGCTGCGTAGAGTTTCCGACTCCAAAGGTGGCTGAGAGGTTGGAAGGGCTCGGTATTCAGCTCGCTGACATCGATGAAGTATTGTCCAGATCTGATTTTGTCAGCATCCATGTGCCGTTAAAGGAGTCTACACGTAAACTGATCGATGCCAAAGCTTTAGGGCGTATGAAACAAGGGGCCTTTCTGATTAACCTGGCGCGCGGTGGCGTGGTTGATGAAATTGCGTTATACGATACTCTCATGGAAAAAAGACTCCGAGGCGCTGCATTGGATGTTCATGAATCCGAAGGCAATGGCAAGATTTCACCTCTGGCCGGCTTGCCAAACGTGATTCTCACCCCGCATATCGGGGCAGGGACTTTTGATTCCCAGCGCGAGATTGGGGAAATTGTTCTGAAAACCATTGATTCCTTTGTGAACGGTCGCTCCGCAGAAGAATTTCAACCACAAGGTGTATCAGCAGCAGTTCTTTAACAAAGATTCTGGAAGAGTTTATCTAGGAGGCTTACTTCATGGTAAAGAAAACAACTCAATTTAAGCAATTACTGCACTCGGACAAGGTCGAGTTTCTGTTGGAGGCTCACAACGGCCTAAGCGCCAAAATCGTGGAGGAAGCGGGATTTAGGGGCATTTGGGGAAGTGGTTTAGCCATTTCAGCTGCCTTGGGGGTTCGGGATAACAACGAAGCCAGCTGGACTCAGGTCCTTGAAGTCCTGGAATTCATGAGCGATGCCACTACTATACCCATATTGCTTGACGCTGATACGGGCTACGGTAATTTCAACAATGTACGCCGGTTGGTTCGTAAGCTGGAACAACGCGATGTTGCCGCCATGTGCATCGAGGATAAGCTCTTTCCTAAGACAAACTCGTTCATCAACAGCGAACAACAACCTTTGGCTGAAATTGACGAATTTGCCGGCAAGATTAAGGCCGCTAAAGATGCCCAAGATGATCCCGACTTTTGCATCGTTGCCCGGGTCGAGGCTTTCATTGCTGGTTGGGGATTGTCGGAAGCGTTGAAACGAGCCGAAGCTTATTATCGGGCAGGTGCGGATGCCATTCTAATGCACAGTAAGATTTCCACGGCCGATCAAATCCTGGCCTTCATGGCGGAATGGCGAGATACGTGTCCGGTGGTGATCGTGCCAACCATGTACTACAAGACACCCACTGAAATCTTTGAAGAGGCAGGGGTAAGCATTGTCATTTGGGCTAATCACATGCTTCGCACGAGCATCAAAGCCATGCAAATAGCGGCAGCACGGATATACGCTGATCAGTCATTGTTATCAATCGAAGATGAGATTGTCCCTGTTAAGGAAATATTCCGGCTGCAGAATGCCGCTGAGTTGAAAGAAGCCGAAGAACGCTATTTGCCGGTTCGTAACGCTGGAATTCGTGAGGAACATGTTGTTTAGCCAGGATAATTTCGAGAAGGATCCTTAAACTTGCCACCAAATCTTGTTAATCAAGGAAAACCGTACGCTGTCGTCATCGGGTTGGATTGCATAACCGGGCTGCAAACCGCGCGCATCCTGGCTTCACACAAGGTGCCTGTGATCGGGATCGCTAAGGACCCTAATCACTATTGTTCTCGAACGAGAGTATGCCAGAAGATCTATTCTGCCGATACAGCTAACGAGGAATTTATTGCATTACTTGAGTCCTTAGGGCCCAGATTGAATCGAGACGCGGTACTGTTTCCCTGCACTGACATAAGCGTATTGTTGATTTCTAAAAACCGGCAGCGATTGGAGCCCTGGTTTCGCATCACTTTGCCTCAACACGAGACTGTTGATATGCTGATGGACAAGATCAGCTTTTTGACTTACGCCCAAGAACATGGTTTGCCAGTACCCAAAACGTATTTTCTCGAATCTCGATCAGATGCGGAAAAGGCCGCAAAAGAATTAACTTTTCCATGTATTCTGAAGCCCCCAATCAAGAGCTCCATCTGGCAAAAGAATACGAAGGCGAAAGTCTTTAAAGCCTCAAGTGCAGAAGAGTTGCTTGATTTATATGATCACTGTTCCCAATGGGCGGATTTGCTAATGGTTCAAGAATGGGTTGAAGGGACCGACGCGGATCTTTATTCCTGCAATTGTTATTTTGATGGCAATTCTGAACCCAAGGTGACTTTTATTGCCCGAAAAATCCGCCAGTGGCCGCCGGAAACCGGAACAAGCTGCCTGGGGGAAGAATGTCGCAATGACATTGTTCTCGAAGAAACTCTGCGGTTATTTCGGGGTGTAAGTTACCGGGGCCTGGGTTACCTGGAGATGAAGCAAGATAAGCGCACAGGAAAACATTTCATTATCGAACCGAATATCGGTAGGCCAACGGGCAGATCGGCGATTGCCGAAGCAGGTGGAGTGGAACTGGTTTACACCAACTACTGTGATGCCTTTGGTTGGCCGTTACCCGAGGATCGAGTTCAAAAATATACCGGTGTGAAGTGGATTTATCTGCGCCGGGACATCCAATCCGCATTATTCTACTGGCGAAGGGGCGAACTCACGTTAAGAGGCTGGTGGCACTCCTGGCGTGGGAGAAAAGCATATGCTGTATTCGCCTGGACCGACCCCCTTCCCTTTTTTGAGGATGTAAGAAGGGCCATTAGGTTGGTGTTCAACGGATGGAAGCTCCGAGGAAAGCACCCGCTGACAAAAAGAAAGCAAACACCTCGGCCAGTAACCGAGGGTCAAGTTGATCTATGAGTCTTCAATATTCTATTTACGGAGGCAAGCTCAAATGAATCCTAACAATTTACTTCTACGAACTGACTTAAGCCCTGCCCAGGCAACTCTGAGCCTTTTGGTCGCATTCGCCTTGGCTTTTTTGTGGGCCACGGTCTATCGTAAGACGCACAGCGGGATCGCGTACACACGTTCTTTCTTTTTCTCACTCATTCTACTATCACCTATTGTTGCTATGATTATGATGGCCATCGGCAGCAATATCGCACTTTCGCTAGGTCTGGTTGGTTCTTTGTCAGTGATCCGTTTCCGGACAGTTGTGAAAGATACCAAGGATATGACCTTTTTGTTCATGGCCATCGCGATCGGTCTGACCAGCGGTGCTAACGTGTGGCTGGTGGGAATCATCGGGACAGTTGTGGTCTCGGTAATTGCGATTGTATTGACCAGGGTGGGTCATAATAGCGTAGGATCGGCGGATTACATCCTTATCTTCAGGTCAAACCAGAAAGATCCTTGGCAGGCAATTTCACCGGACGCTCGCGAGATGAT
>DASQQR010000055.1:0-2172 GCA_035643335.1 Anaerolineales bacterium | reverse complement strand
GATCTGCGATCCAATTAGCACCGCGGTCACGCCGCTACCCATCTGATCTGCCAGTGAACGAGCGGCTCCGATGGCTTCCCACGAGCCGGGATGTGCTTCCCCTTTGAAATGATCGATGAAAACCCATATCGTGTTAGCCATCAGAGCACCTTCTCTTCCAGGATCTTATCAGCAAGCTTCTGGGCGACCTCCTTAGGACTGTCACCGGTGAGGATCTCGGTCTTTATTTCTCGCGTGGGAGGATTCATAATCTCAGGCCAGACCACCGAGGGGGTGAGAGATCCCAACCCCAAATCGGCTAAGGTCCATTCGGGGATCGTAGCTCGGGAGGCCTTGCGAATGCCCATAAACGAAGGGTAGCGCGGTTCCCCAATGTCCTTGACCACGCTTACCACAGCGGGCAATTTGCCTTTAACAATCTGGCGACCCTCCTCAATAGACCGCTCTACCTGGATCTCTCCACCATCGGGGTCCAAGCTCGATATAGTTGAGACCAGGGTAAACGCCGGCCAATTCAGTACTCGGGCTGTCTGCGCAGCCGTCACACCAACATCGCCGTCGATGGCTTGCTTACCAAAGAAGGCCAAATCCACCTGGCCGATCTTTTTGATAGCGGCTGCCAGAACCTTGGAGGTAACCAGACTATCCACGCCTTTCAGGGCCGGATCAGAGATCAAAATCGCCTCGCCACAACCCATGGCCAAGGCGTGCTTGAGCGCTTCCTTGGAGCTCTCGTCCCCCATACATATCACCGTAACCTCGCCGCCATGCGCTTCCTGCTGCTGCAAGGCGGTCTCCACAGCGTATTCATCCCACGGGTTGATCACAAGAGGGGCATCTCCCCAGGTGACCTCCCCATCCTCAACGACGACCTTGGCCGCCGTGTCGGGCACTTGTTTGACACAAACCACGATCTTCAAAATGGCCTCCTTTTGATAAGTGTGGCTCTCCCGTTTCTAAGGGAAAAGAGTCGGGTTTGGTGGGTTGTAGGGGTGCTTCTTCGCACCCCTACAACCCACCAAACCCTGGTCTTATCCCGCTGAAAGCGGAAGACCCATCAATGTTTTTAGTATTATAGCGAATACCTTGATCTTACACAACTGAAAATATTCACAATTTCAAATTGGGCAGCTCGCGACTATAATTTCACATCGTGAGAGGCATTTTCCACCGGTCGATTCTGGTTCGACTTTTCATCCCTTTGATGATAATTCCGATTCTTGGCTTGTCGCCCCGGCCTCATGTGGTGGACACAGCCATGAAGAATGCGGTGCGCGCCCTGGCGTTCGATTCACCGTTAGGCGCTTCGAAAAGCATCCAGGCAGCGCTGGCGTATCAGGAATGGAGATCAGACCTGATGGAACTGGCTGGCCAATATGCCATGCAAGGCGGCGATTCCCAAACCGGGATCAAACTACTTCAGCGAGCGGCGGGCTACACGCAACTTTCGCCAGCAGGTTATCTGGCTCTGGGAGATGGGGCGCTCATGCAGAATGACCCCGAGCTGGCGCTTCAGGCATGGGAGATCGCGCTTCGATCGGGCGGTGATCCCGGCCCGATCTATACGCGCATGGCAAGCGCCCACCGGTTTCAAGGCGACTACCGGGCCGCGATTGCGGATCTAGGCGGGGCAGCAGCTCTGCAGCCCAACAACGCCCAAATCCAATACCAGTTAGGCCTGCTGATCGCCACACAAGAACCGGACGAGGCGCTCGACCATCTTCTGCGCGCCGCTGAACTTGATCCTTCATTAGCCTCAACGACCAACGCCTTCCAGCGCAATCTAAGAACTGCCAGCCTGGCAGAAAACAAAGCTTACTCCTTGCTCGCGTCTGGACGAACGCTGGCCTCGATGGAGGAATGGGAACTGGCCAGCGAAGCTTTTTACAACGCGACCCGGCTCCAACCCGATTACGCGGAACCATGGGCTTACCTCGGCGAAGCGCGCCAGCATTTGGGAGAGCAGGCGGCCGGAGCTCAATTTGACCAGGACATCTTCCAGGACCTAGAGAGGGCCCTGCGGCTTGATCCCCAGTCGGCGGCTGCCAACACCCTGATGGGGTTATACTGGCAGCGCCAGGATAGATATGACATGGCGCTGGTGTATTTGCACGGCGCAGCTGCGCTGGAGCCCAAAAATCCTGCCTTTCAAATCGAAATCGGGGATACGCT
>DASQQR010000054.1:0-3988 GCA_035643335.1 Anaerolineales bacterium | reverse complement strand
ATCAGCAGGCCGCGCCGCAGTCGGGGACTCATAAAGCTATCCTCTCGGGTTCACCGATGTAGGAAGGCTCGTGCGCATTGATCGCTTGACGCACTTTTTGCTCCTGTTCTGCCGGGCTTTCTACCAATACAGCCAGACGGCCATCTGTGACCAGCTTGTGGTAGGGTGCTGGACCGAAGCGGGGAAAATCCATTTCCCACAGCACACCCAAGAAAGTTGAAACAATGGTAGCTAACATCGTAAAGACAAAAATAATCACAGCAGCTGGGGGAAAGCCAACCGGAGGATGACCGCCAACATCCAGGCGGTAAAGGTGTGGGGTGATGACCGCCAGGAAGAATCCAAAGAGTAGCCCTCCAACTGCACCTCCCAGCACGATGTATGGAAGAGTCAGCCGCTCCCTATGCCGGCCAAGGGCGCGCTCGGGATAGGGTACGCCCGTGATGACCACCATACTATCATCAGGGATGCCGATGGCATGCAGCTCGTCAATGGCCTCGGCGGTTTGAGTGCTTTGGTCGAAAAGAGCAAGCAGGGTAACTGTATCACTCATAAGCTATTCAATTTCGGCCGCCGTCGGAATCAGCAAACGGCCAATCCGCCGCATGGTATATCGCAAGCGACCTTCCTTGATCTCCCATACGGGCACATATGGAACGATGCGGGAGAAGAGGGTATATAACAAAGCAAACCCGGCAAAAGTCATCGCGACAATGCTTACCTCCACCCAGGTCGGTCGATAAGTTCCCCAATCAAACGGCAATTGATTGCGTTGCAGGTTGCCCACCACGATTAGGACGCGTTCAGTGTACATACCTATATTAATCATCAGGGTGGCAATCAGCAGCAGCGCGGGGGTCGTGCGCACCTTTTTGAAAACCAACAGTCCAATTGGCAGCAGGTTGGCAGTCATTTGTAGATAGAAGAAGGGCGCCAATCTACCAGTCACCTCCTCATGGATCAGCTCTCGAACGACAGGGTCATTCCCGTACCACTCAACAATAAAGCCAGTGAACCAAAAGTAGGTCCAGGCCATACCAGCGATCATCACCAATTTGCCGAGGGCATTAAAGTGTTCGGCACGTAGGAATTCCTGCAACTGCATGCCTCTCCGTACAATTACAAGGATGCTTGCCAGCGCTGCAAGACCGGAATAGATGGCACCGATGACAAAATAAGGCGCAAAAATCGTGCTATGCCAGCGTGGCTGTATGGTGACCGCAAAATCCCAGGAGACGATCGAGTGTACAGAGAGAAATATTGGGATAATAGCTACCGAGAAAATGCCCAAAGCACGATGAAGCTTATGCCATTCGGCCTCAGTGCCGCGCCAGCCTAGTGCCAGTGTGCGGTAGAGTCTATAGCGCCATCCATCGGTATGATCGCGGGCCATAGCCATATCGGGGATCAACGCCAGATAGAGATATAGACTGCTGCCAATCAGATAGGTAAAGATTGCCACCATATCCCACATCAAGGGGGATTGAAAGTTAGGCCACATAAAACGGTTGTTGGGGTAAGGTACCATCCAATAGAACTTCCACACTCGACCAAGATGGATTAGAGGATACAACCCAGCCATCATCAAGGCAAAAGCGGTCATGGCCTCTGCCCCACGCGTTATCGGCCGGCGCCAATCTGCCTTGAGCAGGCGCAGCACCGCGGATATCATCGTTCCAGCGTGACTGATGCCAACCCAGAAGACGAAAGTAGCGATGAAAAATCCCCAATACACCGGGCGATTAATCCCAGCTGTTCCCATACCCCAGTAGATAAGATAGCCCCAGGCATAAAGCCCCCAGGCGACTATCGCTCCGAGCACAATCACCAAGGTCCAAAACTTCCAGCCGGTCACCAACATTGGCTGTAAGACAGCCTGGTTAATTTCCCAATCTTCTCGTTCTACCAGTAGAAGTCGCTCTTCGTAGTCTGCTGCGACTTCGGGTTCCTCTGGCTGAGCGAGCGGGGCTTCAGACATTTGTTTCACCTCCCTTGAGATAGATGACTGCGGGATCCGTACCCAGTTCATCCAGCAATCGGAATGCCCTGTGGCTACGTGCCAGCTGGCTCGCCTGACTTTCTGGATTATTTAGATCGCCAAAAATTAGAGCAGATGAAGGACAAGTTTGGACGCAAGCAGGTTGGATCTCCCCATCGGCCAGTTTATGGCCTTGTATTCGAGCATCGACCTCGGCTCTACGGATGCGCTGGATGCAAAATGAGCACTTCTCGATGATCCCGCGAGCGCGAGTGCTGACATCTGGATTGAGTTGTTCGACAAGTGGTTGGGGGAATTCCGGCCTGAACCAATTGAACACGCGAACCTTATAGGGACAGGCGCTCCCGCAAAAACGCGTTCCGATACAGCGGTTGTATATTTGAGCGTTAAGCCCCTCAGGATTGTGATAGGTGGCAAACACGGGACAGACCGGTTCACAGGGAGCCTCACCGCACTGCTGGCACAGCACCGGCATAAAGCGTGCTTTAAGATTAGGGTACTCGCCCTCCCAGTAGCGTTCGATTCTGATCCAGTGCATGGTGCGGCCTCGGATGGATTCATCCTCCCCAACAACGGGTACATTATTCTCGGCGTGGCAGGCAACCACGCAAGATTGGCATCCAGTACAGCGGTCGAGATCGACCACCATCGCCCAGCGGGGGCTGGTTTCAGCGGAGGGATTCACGGCCCTCACCTTCCAGACTCTCCAGCCTGGCGATTACTTTCCTGCGCCCAACCGGCTCCAGGCGCACCCGAGTAGCGCCCCAGGCGAGAGCACCGGCGTTCGCGTCAACGAGTGGGGCGACAAGCGCCATCGGGTTGCTTCCGCGGTTTTGGGCAAAACGACCATAATCCTGGTGCCCTTGTCCTACTGGCATCCCCACCACGTCTGGCCGGATGCCAGGGTACACAACCACGGAGGCCTCCAATTCGCCGTGTGGGGAGATAACTCGGACCACATCGTTGTCAATTACGCCCAGTGAGCGAGCCGTTTCTGGATTTAACTCAACCCATGTTCCCCAGCACGCCGTGGTCATCGGGTGGGGGGTCTCCTGCAACCAGGGCAAGTTGGCCCCTCGCCCGTCGGAAAGCGTCAAGGAGGGGTATGGGTACAAATGAAAGGGATAAGTCTCTGCTTGTCCTTCAAATCGTGGCTGGACGATAGGCAGGGGCTGATCCGTGATCCCGGTCACGTCCGGCTCCCTGGGAACTGCCTTTTCCGACCACCAACCGCCATACTGCCGCCAGAGGGCCCAGAAACCAGCCTGGGTCTCAGCGTTATATATACCCAGGCTGGAACCCTGCAATTCACTGGCAACTTCTTGTAAGTAAGCAACTTCGTCTGGCCACGAGAGGGCTTCAGCAACCTCTCCTCCGAGTGCGGCGGCCAGTCCCAGGAACACATCCACGGTGGAGCGTGTATCGTATAGAGGGCGAACCACCGGCTGCTGGCTGCTCACCACCGGTCGATCAGCGCCTGGGGCAGGAACTTGATAACCCCAGGACTCCAAATAGGTGTGATCAGGAAGAATTAAATCAGACCGGATAGCTGTTTCGTCCACGAAAGGGCTGAAGGATACAACGAACGGTACTTGTGCAATCGCCTCAGCGAAACCGGATGCTGATGGCAAATCAAACGCCGGATTTGTGCCGTGTACAAACAGCAAATCGATTTGTCCAGCTTTCATTCTTTCGATCAAGTCAATCATTTGATCGTATGCATAAGCGCTGCCTTGATTTCCATCACTTAAGGGTGTTTGGCGCAGGGCCAGGGTTGATCCGGGCTGTGAAAGAAACACGCCACCTACTCTACCGATCTGGGCCACGATCAGGTTCAGCGCCTGCACAGCTAACATGCTGGCCAAGCCGTTGCACTGGCCAGCAAGATAACCGCCCGGGACAGCAACGGCTTGGTTTGCATCCGCAAAGATGCGCGCTAACCGGCGCAGTTTCTCAACCGGCACCTGGCTGGCAGCGGCCATCTCGCGT
>DASQQR010000053.1:0-10586 GCA_035643335.1 Anaerolineales bacterium | reverse complement strand
TTGAGCAGGCCGAAGACCCCCGCAATGTTTACCAACTTTACTACGATTTTTCATCCCGAGTCGAACGGTTGCGCCCTCATCAGATCTTGGCGATTAACCGTGGAGAACAGGAAAAGATCTTGCGAGTCCGGGTGGAAATTGCAGAGCGGGACTGGCGAAACGTGATTCTGGCGCACTTCAGGCCAGATCGCCGCTCGCCGTTCGCGGACCTGTTGCTCCTGGCGATCAACGAGAGTGCCGAAAGGCTGTTGCTGCCTGCGATCGAACGCGACGTACGCAGGACGCTTACCGTACAAGCCGAGGCGCACGCTATTAAAGTCTTTGCCTCCAACTTGCGCGCCTTGCTCGGCCAACCACCCCTTACGGGTCATGTAGTGCTGGGAATCGATCCGGGCTATCGTACCGGTTGCAAGATTGCGGTCGTTGACTCTACTGGCAAGGTCTTAGCCACCACCACCATCTACCCACACCAGCCGCAAAACCGGTGGGATGCATCCAGGAAGACCTTGACTGAGTTGATCCTGCATCATCGAGTTACCTTGATCGCTATTGGCAATGGCACCGCTTCGCGGGAAACCGAGCAGCTGGTGGCAGAATTGACCCGCCTGGACCAAAAGGTAAATTACCTGATCGCCAACGAAGCGGGCGCCAGCGTTTACAGTGCCAGCCCGCTGGCCCGGGCGGAGTTACCCGAGTTGGATGTCAGCTTACGCGGCGCGGTTTCCATCGCCCGGCGGGTGCAGGATCCTCTGGCAGAGCTAGTCAAGATTGAGCCCAAAGCGATCGGGATAGGCCTGTACCAGCATGATGTTGACCAGAAGGCCCTGGAAGGAACCCTTGCTGGGGTGGTTGAGAGCGTGGTTAATCATGTGGGGGTGGAGCTGAATAGTGCCTCTCCTGCCCTGATCTCTTATGTGGCCGGAATTGGTCCGAAATTGGCCGATCGGATTGTCGCGCACAGGAATGAGCACGGCGCTTTCTCCAAGCGGAGACAGTTACTGGATGTGCCGGGGTTAGGGCCAAGGGCTTTCGAGCAAGCGGCGGGATTCTTGCGCATACGGGATGGGGATAATCCGCTGGATGCCAGCGCCATTCACCCAGAAAGCTATGCGATCGCCGAAGCTGTGCTCCAGCGAGCCGGGTTATCGGTTCACGAACCTCCCCAGGAACGCAAGCCAGCGCTTGAAGGCTTGCTGATTTCCAAACCGGCCCATGAGCTGGCCGAGGAGCTGGGCACAGGAATCCCGACTCTTGAAGATATCCTGGAGCAGCTAATACGTCCTGGCAGGGATGCCAGACAGGATTTGCCCCAGCCCGTCTTACGCAGCGATGTGCTCTCCATGGAGGATCTCAAAGAGGGCATGCGATTGCAGGGAACTGTGCGAAACGTGGTGGATTTTGGGGCATTTATCGATATCGGTGTAAAGCAAGATGGTTTGTTGCACCGGAGTCAAATTCCCAGGGGGAGCGCTTTGAAAGTTGGGGACATCGTCGAGGTTCAGATTCTAAAGGTCGAGGTTGAACGAGGCCGAATTTCTTTGGGATGGCTGGGCGAGACTGCGTGAGGGGAGCCGGCATACAAAAGTCCATTTACCAGTGAAGCCACTTGCAGGGCGTGACCTGAACCAGCTGGGTGTAACGCGTCTCTGTGGTGATGTTCCACTCGTATTTGCGCATAAAAATCTCCAGGACCTCTGGGGGCCAGGGTTGGGGGATTACGGCGGCGCGGCCTTCGCAGATGACCGGGTTTGAGCCATCTTCAAGGGCCAAAGAGACCCGCTGATTTTGGGCGAGGTTCATCGCTTTGACGCTGCCTGGTTCGATGCAAATGTAGATTTTGTTTTCATTCCAGGCAAACCAGATTGGGACAAGATGAGGGCGCCCATCTGGTCGGACGCTTGCCAGCCAAATGTTCTTGTGTTCGTTAAGGCGACTAAGTACTTGAGGAGGAAGGCGTGAGGGCATAATGAAAAGTGATGTGACTTTATCTGATTTTATATCTTGACAAAATGGAACATGTGTTCTATATTATAGGCAGTAAGGGTATCGCTCAACCGAAGTTAATTCTGCTCTTCGGATCGGGTCGTCGAGTTGGAGGTAACCCGAAATGAACGCCACGTATACTCATTCTATTCTTTACCGTCTTAGCTCGAAGCGCGGTTTGCTTTTCGGCCTGATGATCACAATTGCGCTCTTGTCGTTTGAGGCCTTCAATTACAGCACTACGGATTTTGCCCTGTCTGATTTGCTGGGCGACTTGAAGTTCGCCGGCGTAGCCTGGGCGACGATCCTGGCGATCGCTTTTTGCGGGATTGATTTCGCCGGGATCGCCCGGTTGTTCACGCCCGAGCAAGGAAGTGAAGAACCGGCTGAAGTATGGTATTTGTTCGGCGCCTGGCTCCTGGCGGCGACGATGAACGCGCTGCTCACCTGGTGGGGGGTCTCGTTAGCAGTATTGCATCACGAGACCCTGGGCAACGCGATCATCAGCCGGGACACTCTTCTACGCATCTTACCCATCTTCGTGGCGGTGATGGTCTGGTTGATCCGCGTGTTGATCATTGGCACGATTTCTCTGGCTGGGGAGCGGATCTTCACGCAGGCCGATACCAGTTCGAACAGATGGGGTCTCAGATCGAGCTCGCGAAATTTGCCTTCCCTCAGCTCGAGAACGCCTGCGGGTCTCTCAACAGGCAGAGCAGCCCCCCGTCCCTTTAACCCTCAGCCAAAACCCGAGCCGATTTCGCGTCCTGAACCAACCTACCATCCGGTATCGCTGGGCGCGGCGCCTGGAAACGATGATCCCGGGGCCGGAAGGCTCCGAAAATTCTGATAACCGCGATTACCGGCGTGTGGAACCCCAGGGGTTTTCCATGATGAATTTGGAGGTCCTCAGCTCACGCCGCGGCGCTCCGCATCGCATCAATCTAAAACTCTATCTGCGTCCATCCGCGCTGGCCTGTACTGAGTTCATCGAAGTATCAGCGTCCCATTCAATGCGGGTTGAGCAGTTACTTAGTCTTTCGCTTCGGCGTCTGGTTGAGCCAGGATGCGGGCGATGGGCCGTAAATCCATCCACCATTGGTTGCGCGGACGTTGGTGAGGATCGTCAGCCATGCGCATGAAGTCTTCCAGGTTATGGAAAAGGATCTCCTTGCCTTGCAAGCCGATGAATGCGCTTTCCGTTGAACCGCCGAGAGCCAGTTCGATCAATCGCTCGATACACCGGGTCGCAAAGCGAGTGGCCAGGATGCGGTCAAAAGGAGAGGGATCGCCCCCTTGCTGCAAATGGCCCAGGATCGCCTGACGAACGTCGAAGAGATCGCCCCCCTCTTCCTCGAATAAGGCAGCCATGAAGGCGGTGGTGTAAATCGGGTTAGCGTTTTCGTTGCGGATCATCAGTCCAAGGCGTTTGCCATGCTTGAAACCCTCGATCAAATTCTCGACGTCACGTTCCATATCTCGCAGGGTTACACCTTCCTCGTTGAGGTATACTCGCTCCGCGCCGGTGGCCAAACCAGACATTAAAGCCAGATAGCCACAGCTGCGTCCCATCACCTCTACCACGAAGCATCTGCGCTCGGCTACGGCAGATTGCTTGATCTTATCTACTGCGTTGACAATGTTGTTGAGGGCGGTATCGGCACCCAGGCTCAATTCCGATCCAGGCAGGTTGTTATTGATCGAGGCGGGCAGGCATATGATGGGGATGTTGAAGGCTGGAAAGTCGCCGCGTTCGTTTAGCAGGCGAAAAGCAGATTCGTAACCTGTCCACCCTCCGATTACCAGCAATCCCTGAATGTCCTGCTCTTCGATATTGCGAGCGATGGCATAGTAGTCTTTGCCGCTGGGGATATGACGATTCGTCCCCAGCTCGGCACCTCCACGCGGTGCCAGGCCCTGCACGCTCATCCAGTTTAGCTCTTCGATCTGACCCTCGGTAAACCCCCGAAAACCATTTTGGACGCCGACCATGATATGTCCACGGTCCAGGCCCAGCCGGACTGCGGCCCTGGCGGCGGTGTTCATGCCCGGCGCGAGGGATCCTGAATGCAAGACCCCAAGCCGCAAGCGCTGCTGGCCAGGTTCCGGGGCATGGGGCAGGGACTGCACCATGGTTCCGAAGGTTTTGAATGCCTCTCTAAAACTGCTCCCGCGTAGATCCATCGCGGTTTCATAATCCCGCTCGGCGATCGCACCGGCGACAGAGCGGGTTTTCTCAACGCAGTCCATTAACGGGGTTCGCGTCAGGCGGTTGCCGCGCAAACCGATCAATTGAGGTTCCTCATCAGGTTGGGCAGTAAGAATGTCTTCCACGGCGGCGTGACCCAGCAGCGTGCCCAAATTACGATCAAAGGCGCTGGGAGATCCACCGCGTTGCACGTGGCCAAGTATGGTGATGCGCGTTTCTTCACCGAGGCGCTCTTCCAGGACTTTCTTGATGTATTCGCTGGTAATGGGATTGCCGTTCCGGTCGCGTGCCCCTTCGGCAATGACTACCAGGGTGTCACGACGACCGGCCTCCCGGCCGGCCTTCAAAAGCTGGCACATGGAGTCTTCCCAATTTTCTACATCGGGCGGGTTCTCAGGGATCAAGACCCAATCGGCACCGGTTGCCAGAGCACCCATCAACGCAAGATACCCGCAGTTCCGTCCCATGACTTCCACCACGAAAGTGCGTTGGTGGCTGGCGGCGGTGCTGTTAATAGCATCGATGGCCTCGGTGATGCGGTGGAGCGCCGTATCCGCACCAATGGTGATATCGGTGCCGTACATATCGTTGTCGATGGAGCCGACCAAACCCGCAATGAGCAGGTGAGGATGGCGGTCAGCAACCTCCTGGCTGATTTCTCCTTCGCCAACTAATTCCTTTAAATGATTTTGCCACTCCTGGCGGAAGATATTTGCCCCGGTGAGACTGCCGTCCCCGCCAATGACAACCAGGTTATCAATCTCGTGCTCTAACAGGTTCTTGGCGGCTCTCTTGCGCCCTCCTTGGGTGCGGAACTCCTGGGAACGGGCAGAACCAATCACAGTCCCCCCGATGTGCATAATCCCACCCACCGAATCCCAGGTCATCGGGCGAATCTTATCCTCGCCCTCCACCATGCCCTGATAGCCCTCGTAAATGGCGTATACTTCCAGGCCCTTGTTAAGGGCTGTCCTGACAACCGAGCGCACGGCTGCATTCATGCCTTGAGCGTCCCCACCGCTGGTGAACACCCCAATTCGTTTCCTCGGATTGCTATCCATCGCGTTTCTTTCCGGCATAATTATATCCTCACTTTTATCCCCATCGTTCGGCCAGCTTTCGGGCTCTCCGGGATTTGGCGTGGTAAGGGTTAGATGTGGGGGGTGGTGGCCGGCGGAGCCCGCCACCACCCCCCACATCTGCCTCCTTCACGGAAATTTCCAATGATCCAGGTTTTGGACTAAAGTGGATAAACGAAATTGACTCAGAGCTGTCAAGGCACCTATGATCACCAAGAGACCACCCGCTACATGCGCCCCCTTGGGGGTCTCTCCCAAAAAGAGAAAGCCCAGAAAGGCGCCATAAACGGGGAGCATGTTGTAAAAAGTCATGGCCCGCGAGGGTCCGACCCGGCGGATACCCTCATTCCAGGACAAGAATGCAATGCAGGTAGGAAAAATGGCAATATAAATTCCCGCCAGGAGGACCGTTGGGGTAAGGTGAGGCGGAAAGCGACTCCACTCGAGAGCAGCTGCGACCAGTAAGAACGGGATCGCGAACCAGATTGAATAGGCCGTGGCCGACAACGCAGAGCGGGCACGCATAACGACCCGCCCCAGGATCGAATAGAGGCCCCACAGAAAGACGTCCGCGAGGACAATTAGATCTCCGCTGTTGATCCTGGCGCCTTGCAAAATTTGCGTGGAAGGTCCACTGATGACCAGGCCGACCCCGAGCAAGGAGATCAATGTGCCGATCAGGCGATTGGACGAAAAATGTTCTCCTAGCAGCACCGAGGCCATAATAGCGGTGACCAGGGGCCCAGTGCCGTTGATCAAGGCGGCGTTGGTGGCCGTGGTGCTTTGTAGGGCCAGGTATAGCAAGGCCGGAAAGGCGAACACTCCGAAGATGCCCATGCCCAGCAATCCCCGCCATCCATTTCCAAGACGGCGTGCTTCGGCCGGTTGGCGCCTCAGAAGGATGCCGAATACCAACCCGGCGATCGAAAAACGGAAAGCCACCAGGGTGAAGGGACCAATTTGGCCGCGTAGGGCCCGACCGATGGTTATATTGCTGGCCCACAGAAGCGTCGAAAGGTTGACCAGCAGATAGGCCCAGCGAAGATTGTCGCTCCGACCCAGGAATTTCAATGAGATTCCTTTGTGCGACGCAGTTTGCCCTGGAGACGGGACAGGCGATGTTCTAATTCGGGCATCCACTGGCGGCGCTCCAGGCGTGAGAAATCCGGATTCTTGAGGGTAGTCATGGCTTCCTGCGTCCAGTGGATAGCCTGCTGAAAGTCCCTTTGGTGATGTTCGTAGTATTTGGCTAGCTCCACGAATGCATATATCTCATCCGAACTCGCGGCTGTCCGCCATAGCTCCACCGCCAGGGCATAATTCTCACGCCGTTTTTCCAGAAAAGACCAGCGCTGGATCGCCATACTCCTGATTTCGTCAGGAAGATCGTGATCCAGACCATCTGCAAATAGCGCGGCCGCGGTGTCGGGAAAGCCCAAATCTGCGAATAGCTTGGCAACCGCAATCAGATCGATGGGGTGATCGATATCCGCGCGGGTGGGATCGTCCAGGATCGCGGCGACGTGGTTGAGCAACGCTGCCAGCGAAAGGATGTCCATGGCGTTGTGGTAGAAGACGTTCTTCAAGGGGCGTGCATCGCCACTGCGCAGGTAGTCAAAATATAGGGACGGTATCAACCAACCTGGGACATCCTCCTGCGTGCGGCGGATATCCAAAATGTGTTCCTCCAGGTAACCAAGTGCACGGCTGGGCAAACGGTCGCGCCATAGGCGGCGCGCTAGTGGCAGCAAGTCGATGTGCGCGGCAGCCTTAAGTGGCGAGGCTTCGCCATTGGTAATAAAGCGGGTGTTCAAGAGGGGCACATCGAAAGCCTTGCCATTGAAAGTTACCAGACCGCTGCAGGGTGTCATGAATTGGATCAGCGCTGCCAGCTGGGCGGGTTCTTCGAGGGGATCGCGCATAAAGTACTGGGCCAATTGGAAGCCATCCGGCTTGAATCTCCCGACTCCGATCAGGAAAGCATAGGTGCCGGTACCGCCGGCCAAACCAGAGGTCTCGGTGTCCAGAAAGACAAATTCGGTGGGATCCAAGTGAAGCAGGCGGGGTTCAGCGGCCCAGGTCGCGATGGCCTGTAAGGAAGCCGCTAGGTCCAGCTTTCCTTTTCCCTGCGGCTGACCTAAAGGGTAGTGTCCTTCGACGACAAAGGCTTGCCCTAGTGGCGTCTCTTGAAATTGCCCCTCTATCACCCGCTCGATGGGAAAATTCTCGCCTCTGCGAGGCGATGGCAGCTCGCTGGCTCCAACTTTGACTCCCAAGGATTTCAGCTTATCGGAAAGTGATGTCATGATTCCTGCATACGAGGTAAATGATTACGCAGCCCTTAAAGGCGTTATCTTCAAATTCCTCCGCGTCCATCCGCGCTCGTCCGCGTCCCATTCAGAGACGGGCTGAGCAGTTACTGAGCGATAATGATAACTCGAAAAGCGGACCCGCTCCGAAAATTTTAAGGATGGGCGCAATATTAGCAGAGAGCTTTTAAGAGCGCCAGGGTTTCCCTTTTCCCGCCGGCCCCGTTTTCGCCTCCGGGGCCAACACACGACGGGCAGCCATCTACACACTCACAATCCTCTACCAGCTCGAGAGCGCGCTGCAGCAAGGTACCATGAAGTTCGTATAGGCGCTGGCTAAATCCGATCCCGGCTGGAACGCGATCGAAGATCAGGACGGCCGGATTCCCGTCCGCCAGGGGCGATTTTGGATCGGAGTGCACTCCCAAATCGCGGTCATCACACATCAGGAAGAGAGGTGCCAGATTTCCGAGCGCGTAGGCCAATCCGGTCAGGCCACTGCGGACACGGACTGCGGCTTCAGCTCGCTGGTGGCAGCTAGGACACAAGGTAATTAGATTATCCAGCTGGTTGGCTTGCGCGGCGGATTCAAAGGCGCGAAAAGGGATTTTATGGTGGACATGATGAGCGCGGCCGTTCTCCGGAGCGCCACACACCTGGCAGCGATAGGCATCCCGGGCGCGAGCCCGGGCCCGCTGACGTTCCCATTCCGGCCCGTAGCGATTCGGATCGTTGCTCCAAAATCCGGCGTCTCTTAAAAGTTTGAGGGTCTCTTCGCTGAGGGCAATCCAATAACCGGTGGTGTTGAGCAAACTGGGAGGCAGGTCCAGATTTCCCTCACCGAGGTTTTCATGGGTGAACCACTTGACCTTACGAAAGCCGGTTACCTGGCTGGTGACGATGATATCGCCACAGGCTTTGGTTGCACCTTTTGAGGGTGATTGGTCGATGATTTCTTCCAGCTGGACCGTGGTATCCGTCTTGGGCCGGGTGTAGAAGTCAACGGGGCTGGGCCGCAACCTGGCGATATTTTGGAGGAGATCGAGTTCGTCGACCAGGTAAGTTTGTGCCTCATGCAGGTAAACTGCCTGAGGGTGCACCATCCACGGCGCGCTCTCTACGTCGACCTCACCGATGGTCATCCATCCATCTTCCTGGGGAACCTGGAGCAAAACACGGTTAGCCGATGCGCTGCGGAGGGAGAGGCGTTCGGCTGGATAGTGCTCGGCCATCCAGAAATACTTGTCTCCAGAGTGATGGATGACGCCTGACTGGTGCAAGAACTGGAGAAATTCGGAGACCTGGCGGGATGGCACATTACCAAAGGTCTCGCCAGCCCCAAACGGAATTTCGAATGCAGCGCACTGCAAATGATCCAATAATATCAGGATGTTATCCGGATTGATGAGTGCCTGTTCGGGTGAGCGCTCGAAAAAATAATCCGGGTGATGGGCCAGGAACTGGTCCAGTGGACTGGCGGTTGCGACCAGAACGGCGAGAGAATCCTGGCTTCCCCTCCCGGCGCGACCGACCTGTTGCCAGGTGGCAGCGATGGTGCCAGGGTAACCGGAAAGGACCGCGGCACCCATACTCCCAATGTCGATACCCAGTTCCAAGGCATTGGTGGCTACAACAGCCTTGATCTGCCCCCGGCGCAGCCCATGCTCGATCTCCCGGCGCTGGCGGGGAAGATAACCACTGCGGTAGCCGCGGATATCCAACTTGTCGATGCTCTCAACCTCTGATAAGGGGATCTCCGAGGACAGGTTTTCCCGGAGATAAGTGAGGATGACTTCAACCGTGCGGCGAGCTCTAGCGAAGATAATGGTCTGAATTTCATACTGAAGCAGGTCATCCACCAGCCGTACCGTCTCCAGCAGCGCGCTGCGGCGCAGGCCCAGATCCGGGTCGACAACCGGAGGATTGTAAATCAGGAAGTGCCGCGGGCCGCGAGCAGCCCCATCGTTATCCACCAGGTCAACAGACTCTTCAATCAAACGTTCTCCAAGTTCTACCGGGTTTGCGATCGTCGCCGACGTCAGTATGAATTGAGGCCTGGATCCGTAGAATTTTGCAACGCGCTTTAGCCGCCGGATGACGTTCGCTACGTGCGATCCAAACACGCCTCGATAGGCGTGGATTTCATCGATGACCACAAATTTCAGGTGCGCGAAGAATTCGGCCCAGCGGGCGTGGTGAGGCAGCACCCCGGCGTGGAGCATATCCGGATTGCTGAGGACGAGGCGGGCTTTATCCCGAATGGCCACACGAGCATGCGAGGGTGTATCGCCGTCGTAAACCGCCAGCGAAACCGGGAAGGTCGGCTCTTTGGCGAGCAGGGAGAACGGCCGGCCAGGCAGATCCTCGGCATCTTCATCGATGTTTGCATTTGCCAGCGTGGTCCGGAGGATTTCCAATTGGTCCTGAGCCAGGGCCTTGGTTGGGAACAAGAACAAGGCGCGATCCTGCGGATTGCGGAGGAGATGATCAAGAACGGGCAGATTGTAGGCCAGGGTTTTGCCGCTGGCAGTGCCGGTCACGATGACCGGGTGTCTGCCCTGCCGGATGCGGTCCCAGACGGCGGACTGGTGAGTATAGAGCTTTGTAATCCGCATTTCGCTGAGGGCGCGACCAAGCCCCGGGTGAAGTCCGGCCGGGATGGGAGCATATTGCGCAGCGCGGGCGGGGATTGTACGCCAGTCCACGAGGTTACCGCCGATGGTGGGTTCGGAGCGCCAGTGGCTTAAGAGGGCAGATAGAGACATAGTGGCTGTTCAGGCCAATTATATCCAACGTGATTGAAGGTTGAAGGTTGAAAATTGAAGATGGAAGGTTATCTTCGATGGGGGCCTGTGGGGCGGGCATGGGGATGCCCTTTCTACAAGGGAGGCGGGCACCTATGGTGCGGGCATCAAGATGCCCTCCAGAGAATAGGAGTTTACCCACAAGCGCTGATAGTTGGCGACTTCTTGCTGCCAGCGGTCCCCCTCCCAGCCCAATTCGGGT
>DASQQR010000052.1:0-3313 GCA_035643335.1 Anaerolineales bacterium | reverse complement strand
CATCCGGAGGATCTTCGTAGCCAGTCTTTCTGGTCCGTGAATGATCACATGAAGTATGGTCCCGAAAAGCAATATATCAATGGGGAGGAGGATACAAGCAGTGTATTTGTTCCCTTTACGGCCACGGTTGACTCGGCTGTCGTCCAGGATATCGAACTCAGCGCCTATCTTGATCTAATCTTCGAACCCATCCTTCAAAGCAATTCAAATATTGAGGCAATCTACTTCGCAACTCCTCGTGATGTGGTTCGATATTATCCGAATATAAATCTGGGGGATGTTCTGCCCCCGGATTTTCAAGCAACCGGCCGGATATGGTACAAGGGCAGCCTGGAAAGGGGTGCCAGCCATAAGGAGCCCTGGTGGACGCCCGCCTACCTGGATGCCACTGGCCTGGGGATCGTTACCACTGCCGCGGCACCAGTTTACGGGAATCAGGGCGATCTCCTTGGCGTAGTCGGCATGGATGTAACCCTCACGGAGATGAGAACCAGCATTGAATCGAAAGAATTGTTGCCGGGCGGGTATTCATTTCTGATTGACGATTCGGGGCGCGCCATCGCGCTGCCGGAAAGGGGCTTCCTGGACATCCTGGAGAGACCATCCGAGCCGGAAGAATTCGGGGCCGATCTCAGTGTGACTACCACCGGCTTTGCACCTATCCTGGCCTCGATGAAGGCGGGTGAAAGCGGTTTCAAGAGCATAGAGATCAAAGGCAAAGAGTTTTTTGTGGCGTACGCTCCACTGGAGAGTTCCGGATGGAGCCTGGGAAGCGTCATCGAAGCCAAAAATGTTCTCAAATCCTTATCATCCTTACAGGGGGATCTGGAATCAGCAACCCGGTCCTTAATATTCAACCGGATCCTGCCGGTCAGTGCCGTGGTTCTCGCGTTGGTGATTATCCTGGGTTTGACATTAACCAACCACCTTGTATACCCAATTCAAAAGCTGGCAGAGGCAGCCGAAAAAATAAAATCGGGGCATTGGGAAGTGGAATTACCCGCGGCTCGTAACGATGAAATCGGTGTATTAGCCCAAGCTTTTGAAGGTATGACAAGCCAACTGCATAAGTTGGTGGTCAATCTGGAACAGCGCGTCGCCGAGCGGACTCAGGAGCTGGAACATCGAGCCGTACAACTGCGGGCAGCGGCCGAGGTGGGCCATGCAGCCGCATCTTTCCGCGATCTTAATGAGCTTCTCCGCCAGGTCACCCAACTGATCAGTGAACGATTTGGGTTTTATCACGTGGGCATATTTTTGCTCGACGAAGGGGATAAATATGCGGTCCTCCGAGCTGCCAACAGCGAGGGTGGCCAGCTCATGCTCGAGCGCGGTCACCAATTGAAAGTAGGTGAACAAGGTATTGTGGGCTACGTCACCGAGGTAGGAAGAGCCCGGATCGCGCTGGATGTTGGCGATGACGCTATTCACTTTCAAAACCCGCTCTTGCCTAAAACTCGTTCAGAGATGGCCCTGCCGCTCATCGCCGCAGACCAATTGTTGGGTGCCATCGATATTCAGAGCAAGCTCGAGGCGGCTTTCAGCCAGGAGGATATAAAGATTTTGCAGGTTCTCGCCGACCAAGTCGCAATTGCGCTTCAAAACGCTTACTTATTTCAGGAACTTCAGAATAGTCTGCGAGAGACCAATAATCTGTACAGGCTGCACACCCAACAAGCGTGGTTACGGGCAGGAATGGAAACCGCGCATGCAGGCTACCAATATGACCGGCTGCAGGTGACGCCCGTCGATCATCAGCATCTTCCTTCCAGCATTTTGGATCAGATTCGAGCAGGAAAAACTGTCACCACAAGCAGTGAAGAGGATTTTGGCAAATCAAAATCGACGCTTTTGGTGCCCATTCTGGTCCAAGGCCAAGTGATTGGTATTCTCGGTCTCGAGGATACGGATCCTGAACACGCCTGGTCAGTCGAAGAAATTTCACTGGTTGAGACAATCTCCACGCAGCTATCTTTGACTTTGGAGAACATCCGGTTGCTCGATGAGACACAGAAGAGAGCAGAGCGCGAAGCGCTGATTGCCGACATCACTCGCCGGATGCGGGAAACCCTGGATATCGATTCGGTGCTCCAGACGTCGGTCAGGGAAATCGGAGAATCGCTGGGATTGCAAGAGGTGACAGTTAATCTGGGCTTAAACCATGGGCGCATCCGAGCTGATCATGACTGGTGAGTTGGATCTGCAGGAGAAGGAACGCATGCTTGAGAGACGATCTCGGTTCAAGGAAATCGAAAAAAGCAGCCCCCAAGTGCCAGACGGCTCTGACGAGGAACTCCTCGTATGGCGAGAACAGCTGGTTCGAGGAGCACTGCGCCTCGTGGTCTTCTTAGGAGCCCTGGCCGTTGTTGCAGGTTCCTTTTACGCCAATGAATCAGGGAGCAGATGGATCATTCCCTTTTACCTGGCGGCATACCTATGTTTGCTCGTTGTGACGATCTGGAAACGGATACCCTATAAGATCCAGGCGGGTGCTCTGATAAGTCTGGTGTATCTGGTTGGTGTGCTTGATCTGGTTGAATCGGGGCGAGGTGGAGATGGACGTGTGTTTCTTCTGACAGTGCCCCTCCTGGCTGTTCTGTTTTTTGGCAGATTGGAGGGTCTGATCACCCTGGCCCTGGATGCTTTCACGATGACGGTCTTTGCCTGGCTATATACCAGCCAACGGATTATTATCCCAGCATCCCGGCAAGCAAACTCTGCCGATCCGTTTGCCTGGCTGAGCAACACCGTCGTTCTGCTGCTGTTGGGCGCATTCCTGGTGACATCCTTGAATTATCTTGTACCGCGTCTGGTTGCCTCCCTCAGCAGGACGCGCCGGCTCCTGCAGAGGCTAGATGAGACTCACAGAGAATTGCGAGAACATGCCGAAGAGATTGCGAGGAGTCATCGCTCTCTGACTGAAAGGACCAAAGCTTTAGAGCTCACTGCGGATATGGCGCGCAATGCGGCATCCATCCAGGATCTTCAGGAATTGCTAAACGAGGTCGCTCATCTTATCAGTGACCGGTTCAACTACTATCATACTGGCATTTTCCTGATTGATCACACCGGTAAGTGGGCCGAACTGAGAGCTGCCTCGAGCCAGGGAGGCAAGCGAATGCTGGCCAGTGGGCACAAGCTTCCAATCGGTCGAGTTGGTATCGTGGGATTGGTCGCTGGAGAGGGCAAGCCTCGCATCGCCTTCGACGCCAGGGACGATCCAGTATTTTTCGACAATCCAGACCTGCCCGAAACGCGGTCCGAGATGGCATTGCCTCTGCGGGTTCGAGGAGAAATCATCGGTGTGCTGGAT
>DASQQR010000051.1:0-8213 GCA_035643335.1 Anaerolineales bacterium | reverse complement strand
TTCGCCCAGGTGGATCTTATGGATCAACACCTTAAAGTGAATCGACGTCGGTGGCATGGCCTCTGCCGGTCGAACCTCCTCATCGCTCGCAGCAGTGTTGTGGCACATCACACAATATTCGGGATTCTTCCGAATTCCACCATGGAGCGCCAGGTCCTTGTGACAGGCGTTGCATAATTCCCGGTCTACTACCTGGCGGCGGGGAGACGGCTCACTACCATCCAGGGCCGCGTACGTCACCGGGTTAAATCCGGCAACGCGTACCGGATCTTCAACCCCGGAGATGGTTTCGTTAACATAACCTTCCATGCCAAATCCGTAAGTGCCGGTGGCATCATTGGGTATGGCAGATTGGAAAGCATATGAATAAGCACCATCGCCAACATCTTCAACCGCCGGGGGCTCCTCGGAAGGAGACCGGAAGATCACTTCAGTGACGCGGTTGGCGTAATCACTCGTCGGCCCAGCATATGTCACTCCAAGGTAATCCATGTCTGCCGGAGCAATCATATTGCCCTCATTGTCCGTGACCTTGAAGGTTATAACGGGCGACTCACCCGGCAGGATATTCTCGACGCTCACAATCTCAAGGTTCACACCTTTGATCTGGTTCGATTGTTGCGGGATTGTCATGGAGCCGGTGACCGACAGGTCAAACTCCTGGCCATCTGGTACGTGACAGCTGGCACATTCAGCATCAGTCTGCGGACCTGCGGGATGGTTTTCGCCGGTTTCCAGGTTTACATCATCATGGCAGGCGGTACATACGGCAGCTTGCGGCTTGGTTTTGTAATTTTCGCTATCTGCCGCACCCGTGTGGCAGGTAGTGCAGTTACGCACGTCCTGTGGAAAAGCGACTTCGCCGTAATCATGGCTCGACTGGCGAAAGCCAATGATCTGGTAAGGCTCTCCTGCTAATACGCTGGGAAGGAACTCGCCACGGTGGATCTTGTGAACCATCACGCGGAAATTCAGCACATTGCCTGTCTCGGGATCGATGTTTTGTTCCGTATGGCAGGTGACACACAAGCCTACCTCGCGCCGCACACCACCATGCAATGCTAGCGGATTATGGCAGTTGTTGCAGTTTTCTGTCAGCACCACCTCCCGTGTGACACTCGGTTCCCCCCCAGACGGCACAAAAGTGAAGACATCGTTCGCAACCGAGTTACGTTCATCCTTGTAAGCATAAACGCCAACCACCGTTGTCAGGTCGGGGTTCACTTCAGATGTGGGCGCATTTGCGAATGTATATGTAAGCGTACCGTCCTCATTCTCAGACCACGTCCCCTCAGAATCAGCGAAAGGCTGCGTGGCCTGCGCAAGGGCTGGCTGCCGCTCCTCTCCTGCTACGGTATAGGGTTGCCCCTCCACATCATGTACCAGGAGATTTTGATAATGGCTGATATCCGTTTCCTCACCAACGATGATCTGGGCGAGGGTAAAACCGTAACCCTCCAAATCGTCAGGGGGCAAAGGTCGCCCGTCGGCATCGGTTAAAGATAGAGAAACCACTGGATTTCCATTATCTGGAAACTCGACACCAGTGATCTCAATCTTCAGGCCTTCTCCGGGATCGACGAAAGATCTTCCCGGAGGGCCTTCAGGTCCAGCTGGTCCCTCGGGACCAGGCTGGCCTTGGGGTCCGGCTGGCCCCTGTGGACCGGGAGATCCTTGTTCACCCTGGGCGCCACCACAGGCAGTTGCGATCACCGCTAGCCCAAGGATCAGGATGAGCGGAATGAATAGTTTTATGAGCCGTTTGCAATTCCACATAACATCCTCCTCATTGAACACTATGAATTAAAATAAGCAGATCTTCTGCTCGCCCCACCGTCCGCTGTTCGCGGTGATACACACACAGTTGATTATCGGTGAGGTTTAGCCCGATGACTCGCCTCAGCAAAGGACTATCCCTCAAAAAAGTCAACGCTTCGGTTGAGAGTTCCCCTTCCATTTCTTCAACGATGATAGTATCAGGCCGAAGTTTCATTATCTGGTCATGGGCGGCCGCGTAGTCTGAATTTGCGCCGACTAATTCGACATATGGATCATCCAAGAGCAAGCGCACCGATGCATAAAAAAGTGGATGGGTCCAAACCACGTAAACCCGCCGGGTCTCCATATCATTTTTCCAGATTTATTAATACAATATTAGTGAAAAAAGACGCATCTTTGTATCGCAGAGAGTGCCAAATCACTAATAAAAAATCGCCAATTTAATGGCGATTTTTCGAGGGTGTCTGGCGAATCTGCAATTATCCAGGGCAACCAGGCGCTTTAGAATCTTCAGTAATCCCGCAAAAAGCCCCTCTTGCGGGCATACTGGATCAGCTCTCGACGGTTGTCTAAGCCAAGTTTATTCATCAAGTTGCCACGATGTGTATAAACTGTGCTCGGACTGATTACCAAACTCTCGGCGATTTCTTTATTGCTGTAGCCCTCTGCGAGCAGCCGGAGAATCTCCTTTTCGCGTGGGCTCAGTTGAGGATCATCCTCATCGGCCTTACCAATCCGCGTTAGATAGTCTCTCAGGAGTTTTTGGGCCATGGTCGGATAAAGAAAGACCTCACCCTGCCCCACCACCCTTACAGCTTTGATCAGTTCGCTGGGATCCGCTCCCTTGAGAACGTAGCCGGAGGCGCCGTTCTTGAGCATTTCGAAAAAATATTCATCCGATCGATGCATAGTTAGTACGAGGACTTGCACATCCGGCCAGCGGTCTTTGATGCGCCGGGTCGCCTCAAGGCCGTCCATGCCGGGCATGGCGATATCCATTAAAACGACATCGGGGTGCAAGGTCTCGGTCATCGCCAGGGCTTCATTACCATCCAATGCCTCTCCAACTATTCTAATATCGGCCTCAGCCTCCAGTAATAAACGCACGCCGGAGCGGACAATGGTATGATCATCGGCGATCAAAACGCGAATCTGCTCACTCATAGCCAACTTCATTCAGGGGAATCTGGATAACAATGGAAGTACCACTACCAGGTCGAGAAATTATGTCCAGCTGGCCACCAAATTGGCTCACGCGCTCCCGCATACCCAATAAGCCCAGCCCACGGGAGCTCTGTCCATCCAATTGTATTGAGTTTGGAGTGAAACCCTGTCCATCATCAAAGATTTTCCCCTCGAAGACGCCATTATGACGAACAAGCGTAACCCCAATCTTGCGGGCATTTGCATGGCGGATAATGTTGCTGAGAGCTTCTTGAAATATCCGATACAAGGCTGTTTCCAGATTAGGTGGCAGTCGTTCAGCCATCTCACGGGCATCAACCTCAAAGGAAATATCACTACCGGACAGCATCCGGTCAGCGTGAGCATTCAGTGCGGCTACCAGGCCCAAATCATCGAGTGCTGAAGGGCGTAAAGCGATAATCAGATTGTACATACGATCCGATGTTTGGGTAATCAGAGAACGAATCTGGCTCAACTGTTCCTGCGTATTATCAGCCTCCCTATTGATGGAATTTTCCAATATTTTAACCTTAAAAGACAAGCCCGCCAAAGTCTGACCAAGTTCATCGTGCAATTCGCGCGCCACGCGTTTACGTTCGTCCTCCTGGGCCGTAATCAAGCGCTCAAGGAGTTTGCCGCGTTGATAGCTTTGGCGCTGCAATTTATCAGACAGCCTACGATTTTCCACTGCACGAATCCTCAACTGATGGGTCATGGTGTTGAAAACATTCGCCAGGCTGCCAATTTCATCAGGTTGAGTTGCGGGAAGAGGCGGGGGCAATTGGCCCTGCCCTAAATCAGAGATCGCCGCAGCCAATCCCTTTAGGCGGCCAATCACAAAACGACCGACTGCCTGATTGGCTACAAGGACTGTGACCAGAATAGTCGCCAGCCACCAAAGTAGGGTTTCCCTAAAATCGGAGGCTAAAGATGATTCCAGTGGCGTCATTGAGATATCGGTGAGCAGCAAACCCAGCAGCCGGTCGTTGGGGCTATGACAGGCCTGGCATGGAGACTGGTTTTCAATGGGATTCATGCTTCGGAAAACACGCTGCCCGTCAGGAAGAGTAACAACCACACTTTTGGGTCGTTCAACCGGAGACAACTTGTGGCAAGGTTGGCAGGTTGGGTCACGGTTATCTAAGCGAGTCCCAACCCCCTCATTCTTCGGGGCAAAGACCACCCGACCGGAAGTATCTAGTAGATAAATGACTCGCAGCATATTATTTTCACCGATAGAGTCCAGCGTATGTTGCAATTCCTCGCGGTCACGCGACAGCATGGCTTGTTGCAAGCTATTTTCGATTACCTGTCCAGTTTGCGCAGCAAGGAAGGAAAGGTTTCTAAGTACAGCCTCTCGATGACGATTATATTGGATGGCTGTGAAGCTCCCGAGGATGATAACCAGAGGCAGTATGACGCTGAGGGTGATCTTGGCGCGCAGACTCCGATTAAATAATCCTGAGGATGGAGGATTCGGTGACATTTCAATTACATCTCCTTTCCCTCCTAGCAATAGGAAGACAACTATGGCGGCCTAATCTTCTGCTTCACGTGCTCTGCTCGATTAATCATCCGGTGCACCAGCGGCAATCCAATCCAAGATGATCTGTATTTCTTCATCTGGCAACTTACCGGTGGGCGGCATGATGTTTCCTTCGGATTGGGTTCCCAGAAGCTTTTGGGCCAACAGACTACCTTCTGGATCCCCAGGTACTACCACCGGAGCGTTGTCACCGGTGGTCGTCACTGTTTCGTAGCTGGAGGCGTCCCAGCCACCGAAAGTGCCATGGCACACCGTACAACTCTCCTGGAAAATTGGCAGGACGTCGTTGGCAAAGGACGGGGATTCGGCCGCAGCGGTCGTAGCCGCGAGCGTGGGAGCCGCCCCGGCTTGGGTCGGGCCAGGGGTAGGCGCCGTTTCTGGTGGCTTCATCTGGCGGATGAACTTCACCAGTTCCTGGATTTGTTCCTGGGTCAGGATCTCTCCCCAACCAATCATGCCGGCAGCACTATGTCCCAGGTTGATCGTATCAAAGATCTCCTGATCCGTGTTCTCATTCTGGAACCGTGGATCACGCAGCGAGGGTCCAATCCCTCCACCACCATCGGGTCCATGGCACTGAGCGCACACATCGGCGAAGACCTCAGCCCCAGTTAGCGATGCCGAGCTGGTTCTCACCTCGGGTGGCACCTCGACCGGTGGATTCTGTTCCCAGGAGCGGATGTAAGCCACAACCGCATCGATCTCTTCGTCTTCAAGAGGGCCCCCGAAGGCGGTTCCGAACGGCGACATGCCAAAATTAGGTTGGCCTTGAGAGATGATCGATTTCAAAGTGAAATCATCGCGGGTCTTCAAGAATTCGGCGGAACTGATCGGGGCAATGATGTCGTCCGGACGGGTCGGGTTGGGACCTCCTTCGCCGAAATCACCGTGGCAGGGAGCACAATTGCTGGAGAATATCTCCTGCCCCACCTCCCGCGAGGTACCGCGCGCGGCGGATAACGTGTAAGTGACCAAGGCGTCTAACTGTTCAGCAGTCAGCACGTTACCCCACACCGGCATGGTCTGGTGGGGGCCTCCGCTGGCGATGATCTGGCGGGCTTCAGGGATTGTATTGGCTGCGGGTACGCGTTGGTGGCAGCTGGAACAATACTGTCCGAACAATGCTGGGCCCTGAGGCACAGCGGAGGGGTCAACCACGTATCTTGCAAGCGTATCCAACTGGTCATCGCTCAGTCTTTCGCGCCAGGGCGGCATCTCCAGATGCAAGCCTCCATTGCTGATGATGGCCCGCAGCTGATCCGGTTCACCTGAAAAAGGCACCGAGCGTCCATGACAGGAGGCACAATTGATGGTAAACAAACGCTGCCCATCCGGCGCCACCAGGAAATTCAGCAATGCAGTGCGCTCTTCCCGGCTCAGCGTTTGGGCCCAATCGGGGACCTCTACGGTGGAATGAGGTTCAAACGCCGGCTCGTCCTCCAGGGCCTTCTTCAACTCGATCGGATCCGTCGCTACCAGTTCGGGTGCCTCGTGACACTCAGCGCACTGATCCTGAAACAGCTTGTTCCCCTCCGGCGAAAGGATAAAGCCCGCCAGGGCATCGATTTGATCCGTGGTCAGATCCGCGTTCCAGGCCGGCATCCCTTGCTCATGCTCGCCTTGGGCGATGATGGCATGTAAATTGGTACCGGGAGCGACCGAGATAGAGGCGCCATGGCAAGGAGCACAATTCTGCGTGTACAGCTCGGCGGTTGGGTCCCCGGTGGCGACCGGGGTAGGAGGCGGTGCCTCTCGCACGGCTTGAACCGTCAAATAGACGATGCCCACCACAACCAGGGAAGTCACGCCCATAACCACCGGCCTATCTAAAGGATTGCGGCGGATCGACCGGTCCAGAAATGGCAGGCCAATCAGTACCAGGATGGCCAGGGTCGGTAAAATGAAGACCCCGATGACCTCGAGCTTGCCTGGGAAACGTTTTAACAACTGAAAGAGGAACAGAAAGTACCATTCGGGACGAGGGGTGTAGCTGGTGTCAGCCGGATTGGCGCGTTCCTCTAAAGGCGCCCCCACGAAATAGGCCAGCCCCACCAATACCAGGAAGACCAATAAAGAGACAACCGCGTCCTTGAAAATGATATCCGGGAAGAAGGGTAAGCCCTTCTTCTTGGCCTGGTTGTAGCGCTCGAGATACTCGCGCTTCTCTTGTTCGTTCATGGCTCATTCACCTCGCTTTGGGACTGCGGTGATGCCGATTTTGATCACCAGAAACATATGGATGCTGATCAGAAGGATCAAAGTGGCCGGCAGCACCCACACGTGAACCCCGAAGAAGCGGGCCAGCGTGACTGCAGTCAGTTCTTGACCGCCGCGCATGATGCGCAAGATCCAGTCCCCTACCAGCGGCGCAACGCCGGCAATGCGGGTGCCAACGGTGGTTGCCCAGAATGCTTTTTGGTCCCAGGGCAGCAGGTAGCCGGTAAAGCCAAAGCCCAACACGGTGAGCAGCAAACCAACGCCCGTTAACCAGGTGACTTCGCGAGGGTACTTATAGGCCCCATATAAGATCACCCGCAACATGTGGATGACTGTGAGCACCACCATGGCGCTGGCCCCCCAGTGATGCAGGCCGCGCACCAGCCAGCCAGCTGGCACCTGGGTGGTGATAAACTGCACGCTATCGTAGGCGTGATCCGGGGTAGGCACGTAGTAGATCGTCAGCAGGATCCCGGTTATCACCTGGACGGTAGCGGTAAACAAGGTCGCGCTACCCAGCGTATATAACCAGTTGACTTTGGGGATCTTGCGCAAAAAGATCGCCTCCCACACCCCCCGCCAACCAAAGCGTTCATCAAGCCAATTTCCAACTCGCACAGCCATGTCAGCCTCCCAAGATGAATAACTGGTCGTTCTCGACCTTGACCTGGTAACGGTCGAGAGGGCGCGGTGGAGGCCCGGAGACGACGGTGCCATCTTTTTCGAAAACCCCGTTGTGGCAAGGACAGAAGAAGCGCTGCTGCTCTGCGATCCAGCGCACGCGGCAACCGAGATGGGTGCAAATGTTGGACATAGCGACGAAATCGCGGCCGTCCTCGGTCAGAACGTAAGCAGAGAGTTCTTCCTGGTTTACGATCCAACCGGACTTGCGCTCAACCGTTGCCTTGAACAGGGCGGGAGTGCCCAACTCTACCTTGGAGGTTGAACCCAGCTGGATCCATTCTTCCTGGCCTGTCTTCTGCAAGGCGGGGCCAATAATGTAGGCTACAGCGGGGATCGCCAGGCCGGCGCTAATCAACCCACCAATAGCCGTTGTGACGATCGCCAGAAAACCCCGGCGATTCAATTCTTGCTCTTCGCTCATACTGCCTCCTTTGAAACGTATCTTCTCGATATTTGGGGGGGGTGGGTGTTTGTTGGAGCGGGCTCCGCCCGCTCCAACAAACACCCACCCCTTCCTATTGGGAAGTTACTTTGAATCTATGTATTGATAAAGATACCGTTACTTGAAAATGATCCCGAACTCACATACGTCCTTACTCCTCGGGTGCGCCAGCATTGATCCATTGGATCACCAGGTCCAGCTCCTCAGGAGAAAGCTGGCTGAAATGGGGCTGCTCGGCGGTCTGTTTCTGCACCAGCAAACTGCTATCCGCATCACCGGGGACAATGGCAGGCCCGCTGACGCCGCCGTCGATAACGCCCTGATAAGAGGTCAGGTTTAGACCCTGGATGCTACCCGTGG
>DASQQR010000050.1:0-6090 GCA_035643335.1 Anaerolineales bacterium | reverse complement strand
GTGCAATGGAAGCGAGAGAACGATTACAACAGCTGGGTGGGTTCCTGGCCGGGATGATCATCCCCAACATGGGCGCATTCATCGCCTGGGGATTGATCACTGCCCTGTTCATTCCTACAGGGTGGATTCCGAGCGAAAGGTTCAGCGCGCTCGTGGGGCCGATGATCAATTACCTTCTGCCTATTTTGATCGGTTACACCGGCGGGAAGATGATCTACGGGGTGCGCGGTGGTGTCGTCGGCGCGGCTGCGACCATGGGCGCCATCGTCGGGACCGATATTCCCATGTTCTTGGGAGGCATGATCATGGGTCCGCTGGGTGCCTGGTTGATCATGAAGATCGACCAAGTCCTGGAAGAGCGTACTCCGGTCGGTTTCGAGATGTTGGTCAACAACTTCTCGGCCGGCATCCTGGCCATCATTCTGATCCTGATTGCCATGGTGGTTGTCGGGCCCGTCGTGGAAACCATTAGCAACGCTGCCGGAGTGGTTGTCGATTGGCTGGTCGCCCTCCGGCTCCTGCCCCTGGTGGCCATCATTATTGAGCCGGCCAAAGTCCTCTTCCTTAACAACGCTATCAATCATGGTGTCTTGGCCCCGCTGGGTGTCGCCGCATCGGAAGAGACGGGCCGGGCCATCCATTTCTTGCTGGAAACCGATCCCGGGCCGGGGTTGGGCCTCCTGATCGCCTTTTACGTTGCCGGTAAGGGCCTGCTGAAGCAGTCCGCGCCGGGCGCCATGATCATCCACTTCCTGGGCGGCATTCACGAGATTTACTTCCCCTACGTGTTGGCCCATCCCATCATGATCATTGCCATGATTGCCGGTGGTTTTGCCGCTGACCTGTGGTTCACCATCACGGGCGCTGGTGTAGTGGCCACTCCCTCACCTGGCTCGATTTTCGCCTACCTGGCCGTCATCCCCAGAGGTCAGCATTTCGCTGTCTTGACTGGAGTAGCCATCGGGGCCGTAGTATCCTTCGTGGTTGGCACAGTGATCTTACGCTGGCGGCCGGTCGAGGAGTCGGAAGAGGCTGAAGAGATGGAGCTGCAAGCTGCCGGCGTGCCCGGTCTAACCTAAAAGGAGAATCCTATGGCGCAATCAATTCGAGCCTCTGAAGTGACGACTATCGTTCTGGCTTGCGAAGCGGGTATGGGATCGAGCTTGATGAGTGTCAACGCGCTCAAAAAGAAGCTAAAAAAGGCCAAAGTAGAGCATGTCAAAGTTCTACACAAGCCCGCCCGGGCAATCCCACCGGATGCACAGGTCATTGTGGTGCATAAAGGACTGGCCAAAGTGGCCCAAAGCAAGGCTCCCCAGGCCGTTGTCGTTGGGTTTAACCACTTCTTCAATGACCCGGTCTTCGACCAGCTTGTCCAGGCTTTCACTGACGATAATGAGATCGTTTCCAATGTAGGTTAGGACCATGGCGCCTAACTGCTCCCGGCGCCGTTCTCGGCGCCGGGAGCAGTCTCGTGCCAAAATCCAGATCAGGATCATTAAGATGACCATCTTATCCGTGGAAAGAATCCGCGTCCAGGCCCAGGCCGCCGACAAAACCGACGCGATCCGCCAATCGGGCCAGCTGCTCGTCGATACCGCTTGTGTCACCCCAGCCTATATCGATGGCATGCTGGCGCGTGAAACCACCATGTCGACTTATTTGGGCAATGGTGTCGCCATCCCCCATGGCCAATTTGACAATCGAGCGGACATCTTGCAGACCGGGATATCCGTCTTGCAGGTGCCAGGGGGCGTGCAATGGGACGAGGATGAAACCGCTTATCTCATCATCGCTATCGCAGCCAGCTCAGATGACCACATTGGGGTATTGGCTGCCCTGGCCGAAGTGATCGAGGATGAGGAGACAACCCAGCTGCTCATCAACACAACGGATCCAAACCTGATTATTGAACATTTGGGCAGACCGGCGCCGGAGGACACGTGAAGCCTTCTACTGCCGCGCCAATTGAACCGTAAACAGGCTCCCTTTTCACTGGATTGGAAACCTGGAAGGATGATCATGCAAGAACTAGATCTCTTAATTCAGAACCCGACCGGTTTACATGCCCGCCCTGCGAAAATCTTCGTCAACACCGCCAAACAATTTAAGGCAGATGTTCGCGTTTTTCACGGCGAAAAGAAGGCCAACGCCAAAAGCTTGATCTCCATGCTGACCCTGGGAGTCGAAAGGGGGAGTCAAATCCGGATTGTGGTCGATGGGGAAGATGAGCAGGACGCGCTGGAAGCGCTGCACGCAATTGTGGCCGCCGGTCTTGGTGAAGAGGAGTTATTGGAGGAGACCCCCGCGAAGCCAGTCCCGGCAGAAAAAACACAACCGGATCTCAAGGAGAGGGTAGCTAGCGTTTCAACCGTTAATGAATTGAGGGGTGTCGCCGCGGCCCCGGGCATCGCCATCGGTCCGGTCTTCCAATATAAAAAAGCGAGTCTTGAGATTGAAGAGACCTTTTCCGGCTCCTCTGAAGAGCAAAACCGCCTGCAAGAAGCGATTGAAACCGCTCGCGGGCAGTTGGTCAGCTTGCGTAAACGCTTGCTGGCCGAAGCCGCTACCAGCGAAGCGGCCATCTTCGACGTGCATCTGGAACTACTGGACGATCCTGAATTGCTAGATGCGGTATTGGTCAAGATCGAACGCCAGCAGAGCGCCGCGCAGGCCTGGCAATCGACTATCGATACCCGGGCAAAGATCCTCTCCGGGCTGGTTGATCCTTTATTGGCTGCTCGTTCAGCGGACCTGCATGACGTTGGTTACCGGGTGCTGCGCGTGTTGGTGGGCGCCGAAGATGGGGAAGTGCGCCTGCCTGACCATCCTATCATCCTGGTTGCGGATGATCTTTCTCCTTCGGATACGGCCTCCCTGGATACGGGCAAGGTGCTCGGCTTTTGTACTGCCTCGGGGGGCCCGACTTCGCACTCGGCCATTATCGCGCGTGCGTTGGCTTTGCCGGCTGTGGTCAGTGCCGGAGAAAGGTTGCTGCTGCTGGCAAACCAGACCACAGTGATACTGGATGGCGACACTGGCATTTTGACGATCGAACCCGATAGCGGTGCCGTGGCCGAAGCCCAGGCAGCCCAACGAACAAAACAGACCCGCCGGGCAGAAGCTGAAAAATCGGCCTTCGAGCCGGCTATCACCCAGGATGGGCATCGCCTGGAAGTCGTGGCCAACATTGGGGGCCTATCCGACGCCCACCAGGCGCAGGAGTTGGGTGCCGAGGGAGTCGGACTGTTGCGGACCGAGTTTTTGTTCTTGGACCGGGCTGAAGCGCCCACCGAAGAAGAGCAGTTTGAAGTTTACCGGGACATTGCTCAGGCTCTGCAAAACCAACCAGTGATCATCCGCTCCCTGGATATTGGCGGTGACAAACCGCTCCCTTACGTAAAAGTGCTGCCGGAGCAAAACCCATTCTTGGGCGAGCGAGGCATTCGCCTGTGCCTGGCGCGCCCTGAACTCTTTCGGGAGCAGTTGCGAGCGATCTTGTGGGCGGCAGAGTACGGGCCTCTCCGCATTATGTTCCCCATGGTGGCCGACATAACTGAGTGGCGTGCGGCGCGTGACCTGGTCAGAGAATTGGGCGCCGAATTGAACGCTCCCAAAGTTGAGCTGGGCATCATGATCGAGATCCCCTCCGCAGCGTTGATGGCAGACGTATTTGCTCCTGAAGTTGACTTTTTCTCGATCGGCACCAACGACCTCACGCAGTATACGCTGGCCATGGACCGGATGCATCCCAGCCTGGCAGGCAAATCGGACGGCCTGCATCCCGCCGTGCTGCGGTTGATTGCTGCGACGGTTGAAGCCGCCCACAAAGCCGGAAAATGGGTTGGCGTTTGTGGTGAGCTGGGCGCCGATCCCCAGGCCGTACCTGTGCTGGTGGGATTGGGTGTGGGTGAACTAAGCGTCAGTGTCCCCGCTATCCCGATCGTGAAGGCCCAAATCCGCTCCTTGAAAATGTCGCAAGCGCGATCTCTGGCGCAGAAAGCCCTGCAATGCGCTACGGCGCAAGAAGTCAGAGCGCTAATGACCTGAAAGCCAAGGACCTCGGCCGGTTGTGTGCAAGCAGCCAGGTTGCCGTGCAATCCGGAAAGGATGGAATAACCATGAAGGATAAGTACACCAGCTACCGCACCGCAGGACACCCCCTGCCCGGCAAGACCTGGGCATGGAATCTGTACGGAGCCGGCGTGGAGAATTTCGGGCGCGATGGGCAGCCGGTTCAGTTGCCCTTCCCCGAGCCCGCCGAGGACCAGCTGCTGGTGCGTATTGACAGTGTGGGTATGTGTTTTTCAGATGTTAAGATCCTCAAACAGGGTGGTAGCCACCCCAAACTCTACAATCGCAATTTGGCTGAGAATCCCACCCGTCTCGGTCATGAAGTCTCTCTAACCGTGATCAAGGTAGGCCAGGGCCTGCAGGATCGCTATCACTCAGGACAACGATTGGCCGTCCAGCCGGACATCTACCAGGGAGGTAAGAGCACGGCTTACGGTTACACCATCCCTGGGGGCTTGATCCAATACCACCTGATCGGCCCTGAAGTTTTGGAGACGGACGAAGGTGCCTGCTTGCTGCCCTTGGATGAGAAGATGGGCTACGCCGAGTCGTCCTTGCTCGAACCGTGGGGTTGCGTGGTGGCTGCATATACCCAGAGGCGCCGGCTGGAGCCTTTGGAAGGCGGCAGCATGTGGATCGTTGGTCGCCCGGGGGACACGACCGGTTACCAATTTTCTGCCGGCCTGGACGCCCCGGCGACAATTGTGCTGACGGATGCGCCCGCCTCCATCCAGGCGCTGGTGGCAAAGACCGATGCCCGCGTGATCGTGCGCGATGGCCTTTCAACAGCTGGCTATGCGGACCTTTCCAGGGAATTCACCGCTGGGCGCGGTTTCGATGATATCGTTGTGCTTGATCCGCGCTCGGCGAGCGCGGTAAGTGAAATTGCGCGCCACATCGGGCGGCGCGGCACAATGAACCTCGTTGGGCGTACCGCTCTGGACGGGCTGGCGGATACCGATTTAGGACGCTTGCACTATGATTACATCGCCTTTGTAGGAAATCCTGGACCCGACATCGCTTCATCTTATGGTGAAGCGCGCAACCGCTGCGAGCTTCGGCCAGGTGGTAACGCCGTCTTTATCGGCGCCGGTGGTCCCATGGGCCAGATGCACGTCCAGCGTGCCATCGAGTTGCCCGATGGACCCCACACCATTATCGCCACGGAAGTTGACAACCAGCGCTTACAGGCCCTCAGGGAGGCTTTCTCCTCCCTGGCAGAAAAGCGTGGGTGCCAGCTGCTGCTATTTAATCCCGCCACCTCAGCGGACTCGCTATACGATTACGTCATGGAAGCCACGCAGGGAGAGGGAGTCGATGATGTGGTTGTCAGCGTGCCGCTGGCCGGCCTGATGGCGGAGGCCGCCACAACTCTGAAGCCCGATGGTATGCTGGTCCTGTTCGCCGGGGTGCCCAATGGAACCATGGGGCCATTGAATCTAAGCAACGTTTACCTGCACAATGCGCAATACACAGGTACCTCCGGCCTGACCATCGCGGACCAGGCTGCCGTCATGGATCGGGCTCTGCAAGGTGAGCTGTCCCCTGCTCGCTCGGTCGCGGCGATTGGCGGTTTGGAAGCTGCCCGCGATGCGATTGTGGCGGTCATGGAAGGGCGCTACCCGGGCAAGATCGTCATTTTCCCACAGATCCGCGGTCTGCCGTTGATGGGTCTGGACGAGCTGGGTGACAGGCTGCCCGAAGTCGCCGAAAAGCTGGCCGAGGGTAATGTATGGACGATCGCAGCGGAAGAAGTGCTGCTCGAAAAATATTGGCAAGTGCCTGCCTGATTCTGGATACGGCCGGGACGGCATCCTTCAGATGTGAGGATTATGATCTACACGCTTACGCTCAATCCGGCGGTTGACCGGGAATTGATCGTTCCGGCCATCGAATTTGACAGCGTTCTACGCGCCACCGCCTGGCGCGTGGACTATGGGGGTAAAGGCTTTAATGTCTCGCGCATGTTGGCGTCCTTGGGCACACCCAGCATGGCCCTGGGTTTTGCCGGGGGCC
>DASQQR010000049.1:0-2963 GCA_035643335.1 Anaerolineales bacterium | reverse complement strand
AAGTGGTACTGCGAGACGTGGTTTACTTCCTGGTGGGCGCCTGGTACCAAACCCTTCGGCCAACGCAAATCAACCTGGATAAGCGCTCCTACCTGTTTTCTCTCGGTCTATCGGCGCTCAGCGCTGGTGGGCTAATATTTTACCTGCTTTGTTCGGACGTCAACAAGCTCACCGATTTACTTCCCAGCAGAAGATGGATCAAACAAGCCATCCTGGTCGGCGTGCTGGCAACGGTGTTGGGCCCCTTGCCAGCCTGGCTAACCGGTCGCCAAACCATCGCCGGCCTGTATGGCAGCCGGTTCGGCTTGGCAGCCATGTTCGGGGCAAGCGTGTTGGTCGTGGCTCTGCTGGAATGGCTAACCTCACGCCGGGTCCAAAAGATGATCCTGTTGAGCGCATCGATCGGGCTGGCAGTGGGTTTCCACTTTCGAACCGCCAATGATTTTCGCTGGATAGCCGTACAGCAGTCCCGCTTTTACTGGCAGATCCATTGGCGTGCCCCTAGCCTGAAACCCGATACGGCGATTTTGTCCGACGGGGAACTATTCCCTTACGTGGGTACCTATTCCACTGGGGCGGCCTTAAACCTTCTCTATCCCCAGCCCAGCGACGCTTCTACCCTCGGTTATTGGTTCTTCGATCTCGACCGCGACGTTTACCCGAGGGACGTGAGCAGGCTGGACCAGGGCATTGATCTCGAGGCCAACTTCAGGTCATTTTCATTCTCAGGTTCGAGCCGAGACAGCCTGGTAATCAATTATGAACCTGAAGAAGGACGCTGTTTGTGGGTGCTTTCCCCATCCAGTGCCGGAAAAGCCAGCCTCTCGGAACGTACACAGGAAGCCATACCCGCTTCCAACCTGAACCGGATTGGCGCCGAGCCGGCTGCGGATGGCTACCCGCCGCCACTGGTCTTTGGTAAAGAACCGGAACATAACTGGTGTTATTTCTTTCAAAAGGCGGAGCTGGCCCGAGAAATCAGCGACTGGCAAACCATTGCCAGGCTCGGCAACGAAGTCGAGAAGCGGGACCTCGAGCCTGGCGATCCCCACGAGTGGTGGCCATTTATTGAGGGATACGCTCACGTTGGCCGCTGGGAAAGGGCACAGGAATTGACTTTCGAGGCCTTCCGGAATGATAATGGGATCGTGCCAAATTTGTGCCAATTGTGGGGCCAGATTGATTCCAAATATGGCCCCCACCCTGAAGCGGAAGCCCAGATCGATCAAGTGGAAAACCGGTTGAAATGCAGCACCTGAGATGGGCACGACTTCGATATCGGCATTAAAGGGTCTCCGCCGTGAATAGAATAAAATCCCGCATTCTACACCCATTTCTCTTCGGGATCTATCCGATATTGATGCTTTCAGCTTTCAATATCGAGGGGATGCAAGCCAGTACGGCGCTCAGGTCACTACTCCTATCTCTGGCTGGGACCACGGTCCTCTTGCTGTCCGGCAGACTCCTGGCCCGGGACTGGCACAAAGCAGCACTGATCACCAGTCTGATCATCGTCTTATTCTATTCCTATGGTCACGTCTACAATTTTCTGGAGAGCATAAGCCCCTCCGGAATTCAAATTGGCCGGCATCGATTTCTAGCACCGCTATGGACCGGACTATTCCTGGTTGGATTTTGGTGGATAACCAGCAAAGCCCGGGATCTCCGACCCATGACACAGTCGCTCAACGTCATTGCGGGGATTATCTTGCTCTTCCCCTTGGGCCAGATTGGGCTCTTTGGGATCCGATCGCTGGAAAGCGCATCTGCCAGCGCGGCCGCAAAGAGCAATTTCTTGCAGCTGCAGCTGCCCGACGGGAAGACTGCCCCGGATATTTATTACATCATCCTGGATGGTTACGCACGGGATGACATTCTGCGAAAGTTCTACCAAGTGGACAACACTGATTTCCTTGGGGAGCTTGAACAAATGGGCTTTTATGTAGCGCGCTGCGCTCAAAGCAACTACGCTCAAACCGAGCTCTCGCTGGCCTCCTCCTTGAACTCAAATTACCTGGAACAATTAGATGAGCGTTATTCCCCCGGCAATGCGAGCCGAGTTGGTCTGCCGGACTTAATCAGGCACAGCGCCACGCGCCGGGAGTTGGAACATTTGGGTTACCAAATTTATTCCTTCGAAACGGGCTACGAACCGACCGAGATCAAAGACGCGGATCAATTCCTGTCCTCAAAAGCCGTCCGGGGTAGCAATGATTTTGAAAACCTTCTGATTCGAACCACAGCTGGGCGTATTCTGGCGGAGGGTGTCGCGGCTCTCAACATCAAACCGGATTGGGAAGCGCGCGACCAAGCCCATCGAAAGCGAGTATTATATACGCTGGAGAAGCTGCCGGACCTGCCTGCTGAGAGCGGGCCAAAGTTCGTCTTTGCGCATATCGTCTCGCCGCACTGGCCACACGTCTTCGGCCCGAACGGCGAGCCTGTTCACGAGCACCAGGATTCGGCTTCTGGCTACCGCAACCAAGTGATCTTCATGAGCAAACAAATCTCCCCCGTTTTGGCTTCGATTATCTCTAACTCGCCAACGCCGCCCATCATCTTGCTTCAGGCAGATCATGGGTCGGTGATCGAATCGCCGGTGAGGAGGATGAGTATCCTGAATGCCTATTACCTGCCGGACGGAGGCGAACAAATGCTTTATGAGAGTATTTCGCCAGTTAACTCATTTCGAGTAATTTTCGATTATTATTTTGGCGGCGCGGCAAAACGGTTAGAAGATACCAGTTATTATTCGACCTATGACAAACCCTTTGACTATCTGCAGATCTCGAACACCCGCCCGGGTTGCTCGCAAAACTAAGCCAGTTTGTGGTGCGAAACCCTGTAGCCACTGCATTCCTGCAACCAAGCTCAGGAGAAGTCCCATGCGGCGGGGCAGGGCATGGGGGATGCCGGACGTTGGAAGAATGGAAGATCGGAGGTGTGGAAGATTGGAAGGGTGA
>DASQQR010000048.1:0-2932 GCA_035643335.1 Anaerolineales bacterium | reverse complement strand
TCCGCCGCCGGCCTTCGTCCGTAAAGCTGGCCAGATGGGGAGTCAGGACCACGTTGTCGAGAGCGAAGAGAGGGTGATCCGCGGGAGGTGGCTCCTGCCCGTACACGTCCAGGCCGGCCCCGGCCAGCCTGCCTTCCGCCAAAGCTTGGACCAGGATGGGCTCGTCAACGATCGCCCCGCGAGAGGTGTTAATCACGTAGGCATCTGGTTTCATCGCCGCGATGACATCCTTATTCACCAGCCGGGTCGTCTCTGGCGTCAGCGGGCAGTGAATGGAAAGCACGTCCACCTTGCTGGCCATATCTACCAGATCTGACATGTAGACCGCGCGCCATGCTTCCACCTCTGCTTTTGTCTGATACGGGTCGAAAGCGTACACCGGTGCGGAAAGCGCTTCGCGGCACATTTCCGCGAAGCGCTTTCCAATCCGGCCAAAACCAACCACCCCTACCTTGATGCCTCGTAGCTCCCGGCCTACGATGCGATCCCGGATGTGGAACTCTCCTGCCCGGGTGGCGCGATCCAATAAGCTCAATTTCCGCGCCGCCGCCAGCATGAGCAAAAAGGCGTGCTCTGCAGTCGATTCCGTCGGACCCTCCGGAGTGAAGACCAGGGGAATGCCACGCTCTGTGACCGCTTGCAGGTCGACGTAATCGATCCCCACGCCGTGACGGCCAATAACCTCCAGCATGGAAAAACGGTCCAGATCATCGTTGGAGATGTTGAGTCCGGCGCAAAGTATCAGGCCATGCACCTCCTCTAATAACTTGAGCACCTCCTTGGACGGCATGTCGAATGGAGTCAGGACTTCGGCTTCCTCTCCTAGCCTTCGGATCGCATCGGAGTGGATGGGTTTGTTGACTAAGACAGTTTTCATGATGATCGCCAATGTTTATGTGGTTGGATGATTCTTGGGTGGGTTTTTAGCTCTTCCGCTCCTGGCGACTTAAGGCCGCCTCCCGTTGGAATGGGGTGAGCCTTATTCGTTCAATTAATCCAATGCACCGTATAATCCATCTTTTTTCAGGAAGCCTTCATATCTGGCCGCGGTCGTTTCGACCACTTCCCGCATGGCTTTGGCGCTGTTGATTGCATGTCGAGATCGAATGGCCAGGGCAACTTTCTTGTGAAGGGTCCAGCCCTCCGGAGTGTGAGGAATACTTCTCAGCAGCTGCTCGATCGGCACCAGCAGCGAGTCCCAAATTTGCGACATGAACTCGTTGTCTGCCATTTCCACGATCAACCGGTGGAAGTTCACGTCCAAATCATCGGCGCGTTTCATATTATTCGTCTCAATGGCTTCCCGCAATTGTTCCAGGTTATCGAAGAGGGCATCAATTTGATCATCGCTGGCATTTTTCGCCGCCAGGTAAGCCAGCCCGCCTTCGATGACGATTCTGGCGTCAAAAATGGTTTTTGCCTCCATATTTCCGAGAGCTAGGTTGAGACTGAGCATTCTCTCTATGGTCTGATAGGGGTTCGAGGTCACGAAGGTGCCTTCGCCGTGACGAATTTCCAGCACGCCAATCGCCCGCAACGATTGCAGAGCCTCTCTCAGCGAAGAAACCCCCACGCCCAACCTTTTCGCCAGGGTTCTCTGAGGCGGCAGGCTGTCCCCCGGCTGCCAGATTCCGGCGTGAATCATCTCGATAATTCGCTTTGCGATCACTTGCGGGATCGAGGCGGATTGAATAGGCTCTATAGAAATTGATTCGACATCCATGGATTTTGGGACCTCCGCTTCAAGCGGGCCGAGACCCGGGATTGGGGGTGTGAGCGTGGGGAGACGCTCATACCCCCAGGACCGGCCTCGCATCGTTGGAAATAGGCGGTTTGTGAAAAGTGCAGGTCATCAGGTCTTCATGTGATCTGGTGTTCAGAACATTGCAACTATAATACAGAAATTCTCCGCGTTTGTCAAGTATCTCCCTGCAAAATAAGATATTTTGTGAAATTCGTGAAATTAGTGGTAAATGGAGCTGCCAGATGATGAGATTTGGTGCAAAACACTGGATTAGTTTTGGTGGCCCGATCTCCAACGTTTTGCACCAATCCGGATCTATGCATACGTCTCGGCGGTTTCGACCATCTCCTCTTCGCCGAGACGGTCCCGCCAGTAAAGGCCGCGTTTCCGCACCCGGTCGAACAGCCAGGCTGCCACAATCGGAGCCAGGATCAGGTTCGGTGGCACGTCGGCGATCAAAACGGAGCTGAACAATGTCCAGAAGGGCGCAAAGCCCATCAGGGCGATCCAACCGCCCACGAAGAATGCCACCACCAGCGTGCCCACAATGCCCCCCCACAGCGCTACGGCTTTCCAGTTTTTCGGGTGGGCAACCAGCAGGCCGGGGATGAAGGCCATCATGAAGTTGCCGATCGCGCCACCGACTCCACCAATCCCAAACCAGCCAGCCAGGATATCGGATATGAAAGTGTTGCCGATTAAGGCGGCCAACCCACCCACCCACGGGCCGAACAACACCCCCCACACCACCGCGATGAACGCGAAGGGACGCAGGGTGATGAATCCGATCGCCCAGGACATCGTGGAAAAGGCACCCAGGCCGTACAGCACTGCGCCAATGATCGTCAGCGCGATCTCAAGTGTTCCGAACTTTTGGGTCCAGTATATCTTTTTGGGGATCCACCTGTTCATTTTTTACTCCTTGTTCTCGTGAATTGACAGATTGATGTAGACGATTGTCCTCGAGTAAAAACGATTTCACTGAATCTATCCAATATCCGACCTCCTTTCCGGGGTTTCTCCTGGGTAGCGAGCCCGCTGAAGAAATGGCTCCATGGGCTTACAGATACATCTCCACCCGAGCCCACTTCATCCAGACGGCCCACAAGCTGATAAGGATCGCAATGATTCCGGTGAGCACAAAGAGCGCGTCGCGGTTCGTGAAATGGTGCTCCCGGTAAAAAGTTC
>DASQQR010000047.1:0-8198 GCA_035643335.1 Anaerolineales bacterium | reverse complement strand
GCTCCCACAGCGGGCCGTACACGCTGGGCCAATCAGGCCAGCCCATGTACGGGAAGAAGGGATCGCTGGCCAATTGGCGACCGACATTAAAAAACGGATTACCTCCATACAGTCTGAAGATGCGGCCGTGCACAATGTAGTCGAATAGATCGGTGGCCCCGATCGGGAACATGAAGATTAAGATGGAGGCTGAGACCAGCGAACCCCCAATGACGATCGCCCACGCGCCGCGGCCGCGGGCCCGCCGGGCCAGACGCCAGCCTGTTACATAAAGGCCGATTTGGATGCCGAACGTAGCCAGCAGCAGCCATCTGGCGTTTGGCGCGCCAGTGGAATAGCGGCGAAGGTCAAAAAGGGGATGGTCATAGTATTTAAACAGGCTGAATGGGCGGCTGTAGGCTAACCAGTAGATTAAGTTGATTAATCCGGCCAGGCCCGCCAGGGCCAAGGCGGCGCTTTTTCCCCGCAGTTTTTTTACCGTCATTCAATCTGTTCTCGGAACCGGGTCCAACATGTCAAACGAAAACTTGCAGCCTTCTGGGCAAGATCTCCACTTCCAAATGTTGGGTCGCATGATAAGGGATCTCGCCATCGGCTTCCACCGCGAGCGGTTCATCTGACTCGATCACCACCCGCCGCGCCCGGTACATGCGCAGAACCGGCTCACTGGTATGCATCCCCTTCATGATTTTCGGAATCAAGCGCATGATCGTTAGGCGACCGATACCTTGCGCCATCATCACGTCCAAAAATCCATCATCTGCGCACGCCTCCGGGCAAACCCAGAAGCCATTTGCAAAGCAGCGCCCGTTGGTGATGGCGGTCATGGTAGTCGCCTGTTCAAAGGCTGGCTGGTCATCCAACTGGAACTGCACCACAGGGGTAGGAAAATCGATCATCGTCTTGAGTATGGCAGCCAGGTAAGCGGACAGGCCCTTCAGAAACTTGGGCAGGGTCATGTAATTCAGCGCCGTATGGGCCCCGAAACCCACGTCCATACCGTTCATGAAATAGTGGGGTCCCTCGCCATACTCGGGACGCAAATGATCGCCAGACATGCGACCCGCGTCGAACAACTTTGTTTCCCCCCGGGCGATCTTCTCCACCGCCAGGCGCCAATCGAAGGCCTTGCCTCCAATCGGGGTCTCCGGCGGAATGACTTTGGCGAAATCATCGCCGTTGCCAAGCGGGATGACGCCCATTGGGATGGTCTGCGCCTCGCCTGAGGCGCGCAGCAATCCATTCACGATCTCGTGCACCGTCCCGTCGCCGCCTACTCCGATGACGGCGCCATATTTTTGCGGGGCCTGTTCAGCCAGTATCATCGCTTCCAGCGGTTCGTTGGTTGCCACCGCCTCGAATTCCACGCCTGCCTGGCGCAAGGCTTTAGCTACCGCCGGCCAGTGTGCTTGCACACGGCCGCCGCCAGCGACGGGGTTGTGGATGACCAGATTAGCTGTCATCGGGTTCGTTCTCCAAGGTGCCGAATAGTCGAGAATGTCCGGATCATAATTGTCTCATTATAAACCGGACTTCCCGAAAAAGTTGTTAGCGCGCCAAAGTGGTGAGATGCTGGCTTGCTTGGGCATCGGTTTGGCGCGCCGGGAAAAGGCCTGTAAACACGGATCGAGAAAGGTTTCCTCTTAGAAAAACGAATGGAAACGAATAGGCGAATTCACCGAGATTAAGTGATGCTTAAACGTTGGCGAAAAGAACAAGGCACCGTAAATGCGCCAGGTTGGGCTGAATCTGCCCTACGAAGGGTTGAGAAAGGGGGCACGGAAGGGGGATCTGGGTCCTTTTCACCCTGCCGGGCGCACGAGCAAGAATGGCCACAAACAGCCGCTTTAATTTGTACTTAATAATTTAGCGAAAAAAAACGAATGCCCTTTTTGGGAAATAAATCAGGGCGGGCACATTGCCCGCCCTGATGATCGTCGTTGAAAAGTCGCTTACGGTTTGCCTTTGTTCTTGCCCTTGCCAGGGTTGTCCTTTGACGGGCCTTTACCGTTGCCCGGATGCGAGTCGGACGGGCTTGGGCTCTGAACCGTAGTCTCGGTGCTGGTATCCTGGTTCTTCTTCGCCAAACCTGGAGGCGTCATCGAGGGATTTCCATGACCACGCCCCAGACCATTGGATTTGGTAAAGGCCGGGGTTTCACCCGTTTCCTCGCCACTGGTCATTTCGGCCACGGCCTTGCGAACGTGTCCCACGCCTAGGAGCTCCGGCTTGCCCAGCTCAGTGAGCTTGTATAGCTGGCCCAGTCCAATATGCTCGGTGTGGAATTTTTCTACCAGATAGTTCAAGTCGATCGTGCACGGATCTACCGTATCGGATGGCTCGGATTGGCTTAGATCCTGGCTCGCTGTTTGCGCCAGGCATTTTTCCTGTGCTTTTTGCGCAAGAGAATAAAGTTTTACGATCACACCAAAGCCAATCCCTTCCTCGTGAAGCCTCTCGATTTCATCGCTCGTCTGGTGCACAGTGCCGTCTCCATCGATCCCCCAGATAACCGAGAGTGCAGCGAGCGCGTCGTTAAACGATTCGGCCTCATCAGCATCAACTAATATGGTGATTGGAGCTGGTTGGCCCTCCACCTCGACGGTAACCAGGCCGTTTTCGTCCACAGAGATGACCCTCGCATTTGGCGGGTTCTCCCCGCAGTCTACTTCCTGCCAGGTCGTGGTATTCGGCACCATTTCCACACAAATGGTCAATGTGTCCAGGGCATCCTTCAGGCTGGCCGCGCTGACGTTTCCAAAGTACTGTCCCAGCAGCACGGCGACGGGGTTGCCTCCGGAGACCTCTCCTAACTCGACGGTGCAGAGTTGGCCTCCTCCTGTATCGATGGTCACCGTTCCCGTTTCTTCATCTACCGCGACCACCGTACCCGAAACGTTCTCCCCTTCACAGGCTGTCGGTACCGGTGTGGGTGTTGGAGTGTCCTCTGCGATTGTAAATCCCTCTTGCGCCGAGACGGTCGCCACCGTCACCAGGGCCAGGATCACGATTATGATTAAGGCTAGCTTCGTCTTGCTTTTCATGTGCTCATCCTCCGTTTTCTCTAAATATGGAATGCTTTCACACAAAAAGACGAACTCCCACCCTTAACGTTACGATTCTGTTAGTAGTCAATAAGTACTATCTTCCCCGCTTCAGCCGTCGCCCCGCCCGGTCGAAATAAACCTTCAACCCTTGTTCTGAGCGTGATCGAAGGGTTCCCGTCTTCCAGTCTTCCATTTTTCCAGCCCTTAGTCCTTGCCCTCTCTTCCAGCGACCTCTCTTGCCTGCTCAGGCCAGCTTTCCGGGTTGATCATGTATAAGTTCGCTTCTCCCAAGATCGCCCGTAACTTCTCTTCACTGCTGTCCGCCAGCTGCTCGTAAGTGCGGATCCCCGCCTCGTGCAGCAATTGGTTGACTTTCGGTCCAATTCCATCGATGCGCCGGAAGTCTACCGCCTTCGGTGACGCCCTTTTCGCCTTTACAATTGCTGCTTTTTCTCTCGTTGGCTCCGGCGAGGGCTTTTTGGCGATTTGAAGCGGTGCTTTCTCTTCCGGTATTGGCAGCGGTTCCTTGGCGATCTGGATCTCTGTTTTTCTTCTACTCACTGTCTCTGATCTCTGCCTCTGCAACTCCTGCAGCCAGCGAATTAACAATAACTCCAGCGTCAAGAAGATAAAAATCCATAGCCACAATCTTCTCCCTCCTTCTTTCGCTCCCCACACGGGTTTGAATATTCTGTTCCACATAATGACCTCCTCCTACAGACCAATGCTCGTGACCAATTCTCTTATTTCTGCCCAGGCCGAATGAATGAGTTCCAAGCCGGCTTACCCGGGAGTGCCAAAATCGCTGGTATTGCCAACAAGTACATCGGCACGCTCCACAGGAACGCTGTACGCAGGCCAAAACGATCCCCGATGATCCCAATGACCAACAGAGAGACCAGCTGCACCATGAAATTCATCGCCATTAACAACCCGTTTCCCACTGCCCGGTTTTGCGGCATGTGTTCTTGAACCATGGCCAACATCACCGGCGTAATCGAGAAAACCGTCAGCCCGAGGGCGATCAGCACCGGCACCAGGGCCCATCCGCTCACGTTCAGGAAGATCAGCATGATCCCTGCAGAGAGGATCGTCCCCAGCAGCAGGACCGGCTTGCGCCCTAGGCGGTCGCTGATCGTTCCGCTGGCCAACGAGCCGCCTACTCCGGCCAGCTCCAGGATGGAGAGCGAACCGCCGGCGATTAGCAGGCTGGCCCCCTGGCCGTTCATATAAGTTGGCAAGTAGATTGTCAGGCTAACAGCCATAAAGTTCCTGAAAAATGCGATCAGCAGTAAGGGCAGAAATAGCGTCCGCAATAACGGTACGACCGCGTGAATATTGCCGGGTATGCCGGGCCTGGCGGAAATGTGTCGCAGTCGCCAGAAGAGGATCAATGTAGCAGCCCAGCCCAGGAGTACCACCCGCCAGAAACCGTCCAGCGTCCAGGTGGATACCGCCCAAACTGCCAGCAAAGGCCCTACCGTGCGGCCAAGCTCGCCGCCAGCCATAAACAGGCTCATCCCCGTGCCTACTTTTTCCCCCGAGATCCGCCCGATCATGGCCGGCGCCGGGGCATGGAAGGCGGCCACGCTGATCCCGGTCACGAACAATAATACCGCCAGAGAAAAGTAGGTGGGCGCGAAGCCTAAGGTGCTGATCAGGGTCGCTGTCACGCCCGGGGCGAAGATCACGAAATAGCGCAAGCTGACTTTATCTGCCAGGTATCCGATGAACGGGTTCAGCAGAGCCGGTATCTGCAGAAACGCAGTCAGCGATCCCGCCATGGTCAGCGACAGGGACATTTTCTCGATGATCACTGGAAGAAGCGGCGGTATAAAGGCGGTGTATACGTCGTGAATGAAATGTCCCCCCACGATGGACAGTACTTCACCGGTCTGAAAATCCGCTTCAGCGGGTTTGGTTATTGGAAGTGTTTGGGTTGTCATGCTGGCTTGGTTGTCTCCATAATCAGCCGCCCGCCCTCGCGCCGGACGAGCATGGCGAAAGCGTATCAGCATTCTTGCTAAGCACCACTCCCTGCGTGCCGGAACTGGTGCGCTGGATCAGATGCCGGCCTGCCAGGTCCTGGCGGGCGATCTCCGTTGGAGAGTTGCTGAAGTCGAAGCCTTCCACCGGGAGCCCATCGACCTCGCCCATAATCAGCATCTCTGGATTTGCCTTGCGTAGCGCCAGCGCCTCCGCCACCGTCGCGACCAGGGTGATACCTGCGGCCCCGGCCCCGAAAGCGTATGCCGCTGTGGTGAACGCCCGCAGCACATCGATCACGACCACTGTTCCCGTAATCTCCAATAACGCCTCATCCAGAATCGCCCGTCTAAACTCCATCCACAACCCTCCAAGCCAGTTACGTATTACGCATTACGAATTACGCCTCACGTTTCCTGCCTCACGTTTCACGCCTCACGCACCATCTCCTCCCCCTTCCTCACGATCCTCCCCACATTCGGTAGCGTTTCGTCCTCCTTCTCACGCGCATAAGGTATCGTACCCTCGGTACATACCCGCCCGTACTTCACCACGATCCCGGCCTCCAGTGCCACTGCGGCCAACTCGCCGGAGAGCCCGAACCCCTGGTAATCCTCGTCCACTACCAACAGCCGCCTCGTTTTTCTCAAGGAATCGAGGATCATTTCGGTATCCAGCGGTGAAACTGTACGCAGGTCAATCACTTCCACCGAAACACCTTGAGGTTCGAGCGCTTTTGCCGCCTCCAGGCAACGATGCACGCTGGCTCCCACGCTGACCATCGTCAGGTCTTCTCCCTCTCTACGGATGGCCGCTTTTCCAATCGGCACCGCTTCCCACTTATCTGGTACCGCTCCGCGCGCCCCTTGGGGCGGAATGTCATAGGATACGGTTTTGCGCCCTCCCGATCCCAGGAACTCCAGCCAGTAATCCGCCAACAGTTTGTGCTCCAGGTAGATCACCGGTCCGTCGTGTTCCAGAGCTGCCAGCATCAATCCGCCCGCGTCTGCCGGCGTCGAAGGAACCAGGACCGTTAGCCCAGGGATATGTGCCAGCCAGCCCCACAGGCTCTGCTCGTGCTGCCCTCCATCGCCGTATCCACCGCCACAGCCCGCTCGGATCACCAGCGGCGCGCTCCAATGGCCTGCGGAGAAGGATGCCACCTTGGCCGCGTGGTTGAGCACAGCGTCCATAGCCACCCCCAGAAAATCGACCATATACAGGTCAATGACCGGGCGCAATCCGGCCATTGCTGCCGCTACCCCAGCGCCGGCAAAAGCGCTTTCGCTGATCGGCGTTGCCCTTACCCTCTTTTCGCCAAATCGCACATACAGGTTGCGCCGGATGGCGTGCACATCCTCGCCCAGGATGACGATCCTGGAATCCTCACGCATGGCCTGGCAAAGTGCATCCTCAATCGCCTCTGCAAAACTCATCTTCCTCATGCCAACACCTCACACCCCGCACCACGATTTACCCATTACGAAGTACGCATCACGAATTACGCATTACGAATTACGCATTACGCCTCACGCCTCTCATCTCCCGCCGCACCTCTTCCTCCAAATCTCTCAGCCTGGCCGCATCTCCCTTCAATTTCTCTCGGGTTATTAAGATCGGATCCTCCTGGCTCGAACGATCTTTTGCCCGAGCATTCCAAATCACGGACAGCAGGTCGCTTATTCCTTTTAGCCGTTCTCCAAGATGGGCTCCTTCAGATCTCGCCAGGGATCTTATCAGTGGTCCAGCGATAGGAGGCAGCTCGGCCCATGGCCGGCGACCGGCCCGGATCAACAGGTCTCCCAGGAAATGACCCTCCAGGCGTGCGCACTGCGCGTGCAAGAAACTCGGTCCATTGCCTTGTCGCGCCCTGTGAAGTGCCTCGCCAGCAATCGACCAAACTGCTTCCACGTTGTTTCCGTCGACTTGAATAGCATCTAAGCCCAATCCCTGAGCGCGCGCCTCCACGCGGCTGGCCGTCACGTCTGCGGACGGCGTAGAGATCGACCATTCATTGTCTTTGCACACGAATATCACCGGTAGCTTCCACGCCGCTGCCAGATTCATGGCCTCCAACATCATCCCTTGGTTGGTAGCTCCTTCCCCAAAGAAAGCCACTGCCACCCTGCCCGGCCGCAGGTGTTCGGCTGCCAGGGCGAACCCTACGCCCGCCGGTCCGGACGCACCCACTATTCCCGACGAAGCCGCCAGGTGCTCTTTGGAGAACAGGTGCATATGTCCCCCCATGCCACCACACAATCCGTCCGGGTGCCCCAAGAATTCGCGCAGCAGTAGCACCGGATCGACCCCGCGCATAATCATTGCTGGAGTGCCGCGGTGATCGAGCGCCAAAGCGTCTCCGTCTTGCAGCTGGCAAACCACGCCGGCCACAACCGCCTCTTCCCCCATCCCCAGGTGCATCTCGCCCGATATCTTGCCGGCTTCCCACAGCTCCCGCACCGATTCTTCAAAGACCCGGCTCCTGAGCATCTGGCGGTACAGCTCCCACAAGTCAGCTTCGACCATCGAATACCCCTCCCTGTAAGGCTGCCACGCGCTCCCAGAACCCTGGGTAGCGCGTGACCATACCCAATTCGTCCACCTCGATCACCACGCTGAAGTCGCTCGCCAGGCTTTCATACCGGTAACGGCTTGCCTCCAGCCGTGTGTATCGCTGCGCTAAAGCTTGCACGCTCAATTTCGGGAATCCGATCCATGCAGCTGTGACCTCAGCAGCTGCTCCGACCTGTAGATTCAGGCGCCGGATTGGGAGTGTATTGGTCGTTGGCGTGATCCCCAGATCCACGTCGATGCAGCCGTGCAAGTCCGGTAATTCATCATCTTCGATCCACCAGCGCTGCTGGGCATCCACGCGCATCTTCAAAGCATCCCGGTTGGGACCTAAGTAGGCCTCCACTTCAACCATTTGTGTGCGCCATTCCTTATCGCATCGGATCTCGTACTGCACCTGCAGTGGAGCCAGGTCGATTGCAGAAAGCGCGGTGCCATTGAACTGGTAGTGCCCCTCGCTTTGCGAAAGGGTGCAGTACTCGATGCCCGCTTGATCTGCCCGGCGCCACAAAACTGTCTGGAGAACTTTCGCCATCCTCGTCCTCTCAAGGTATGACTACGACTCTGAGATCCTCGCTGAAGTGTTCGAGACGA
>DASQQR010000046.1:0-3522 GCA_035643335.1 Anaerolineales bacterium | reverse complement strand
GCCCATCACGTGTTCGTGCACCAATCCGCTCACCGATTTGTCCGGTGACACCACCGGCGGATTGGTGCGCATCATTTGTTTCACCGGTATACCTTCGAGCAGATCTTGAACTACGACCTGCTGGTAGCTCTGCATCGAAGCGCTGTTCAAGAACCAGCCGATAAAAGCCAGCCACAGGCCGTTGATCAGACCTGTTCCAAAGAAAGGGATGTAAACGCCAAAAGCCATAGCGATGCCGGAACCGATCATGAGCCAGGCGACCCCCTGACCAACCCAGCTTGCCCAGCGGGTGGCCGTGCGGAGATTATCAGTGACCACCCAGAAGAACGAACGCAGCACCCTACCACCATCCAATGGGAAACCTGGGATGAGGTTGAAGATGCCAACGATAATATTAACCGATCCGAGCCACAGGAGAACAGTTGTGGCTGGATTTAAACCCGCGATCAAATTTTGAGGGCCTGAAAATGAAAGGCTTATTGGTCCAGAGATTATTCTTGAGATGATCAGGAATATGATCCCGAGCACCACACTGGTGGCTGGCCCGACTATGGTGATTAAGAACTCCGCACCTGGTGATGGCGGGTTGCGTTGGATGTTGGATACGCCGCCGAATAAAAATAGCGTGATGCTTCGCACAGGCACGCCTTGGGCTCGCGCCATCAGAGAGTGGGCCAACTCATGAGCGAGTACCGAAGCAAAAAACAGCAGGGCAGCCAGAACCGCTAGGCCCCAGCGCAGGCCAGTGGACCACTGCTGATGATATTGGCCAAACACGATCGATAAATTCCAAGCGACCAAGACAAAGATAAATACCCAGCTCCAATCAATATTAATGTTAATTCCGAAGACGCGGCCAACTCGAAAGCCCCGATCCATCACTGCCTCCTTCCAACTTTCCAATTCGCGTATAAGCCCATTACCCCCATATACCATAACAGAAAGGGTTTGGGAAGTATATGTATCAAGATACAGGAGATGGATACAGATTCGGATATATCTGTTAGAACAATGCTGGAAATCAGTCGATTACAGCTTTTATCCTCGGGCCAAGCTTTGTCTTAATTAAGACGCTCACATCATTCATTGGAGATCATCCTGCGGAGCATTAACCAGGAGATGCTCATGAGAAGCAGTCCGATGGCAAAGAGGCCACCCAGTTTTACCGGATCCGGGGCAAGTCCCCTCAGAAAGATATCTCTGAGCATAACGATTCCGTATGTGGTGGGGAGGGCCCAGGAAAGAGCACGCACAGGTTGCACAATAAAATCCAGATCCATTAAGAAGCCGCTGAAAAATACGCTGGCCAACAAGACGATCATGGTCAGCTGCACCGCTTGGCTATCCGTTTCAGAGAAGAGCGAGATGAGGAAACCGATGCCAAAGGAAGCGAATATCAGCGCAGCGATAACCAAGGCATAACTTAGCCAGCTACCCAGCATCGGCATATGAAGTCCATAATAAAGGAGCGTAGTCAGTCCAACGGTAAGAACACTGGCGAAGATGAAGTAGCTAAGATATTTGCCAACCAATGTTTCACCCGCGCTAAGGGGTGAAACCCGAAATAATTCTGTTGTGCCGATATTGCGTTCCCGGACGATCGATAACGCCGCGAAAGTAACTGCCAAATGCTGCAACAAGAGCGCAATGACAGCTGGCGCAAAAAATTCAACCGGATCAGGATGTGTGGGTGCGATGCTTTGCGATTCACTTTCGAAGGGACTCACCAGAATCTCAGGGGAAACACTGGTGAATTCATTGAGTTGAGACTCCAAATCCCCTATATCCTGCTCAATCTTAGTGATTGTCCCGATGTCCGCCTGAGTTGGAGAGGAAGATCCGGAGAATTGATTAAGGGTTTCTGTTGTTTGGTGAATGTCGGTCAGGTACGATCTAAATCTCTCCACATCATTGCTGTTGTTCGAGCCGACTATCTGCTCCACACCACTAAGGACGCCCAGGCTGGCGCCTAATGCCAAGGATGCTTGGTTCATATTCTGTGAGAGTTCTAACTGGTTTTGTTGAGCAGCTAAAGTGTCTCCCTGCTCAAGAGCCAGCCGCATGGCCTGCGCATTTTTGCGGGCAGCCTCCAAATCTTCTTTCACCGTCGAGGCTTGACTCTGACCCTGCTCGACAACTTTCGTAAGTAACCGCCGATTAACCTCATCAAGGTAGGCCTGGCCGAAATACCTCACATAATCCACTTGGTATGGATCGATCTCCCGATCGTACAGGGTGAATATAGCTCTTTGGTTGTTGTTGATCTGTTCGAAGGCATCCTTAGGTGTCACTACAACTACGTCAACCTCGCCTTTTTGCAGTTTTTTCAGTGCCGAAGCGGTGTCGTCGGTCACACCTTCGTATATCAATTGAGGACCAAGGGTGGTGGCGTAATCCTTGATGTCCTGGCGAAGAGGACTATCCTTGGGTACAACGAACAGGGTGCGCAGGGCCCGAGCCTCGTTGCGGTATCCAATGCCGAATAAGAGCAAAATGAGGAACGGGCCTGCCACCAGTGTGAAAAGTAGCCGGGGCTGGCGGAGCACTTCGATGACATCCTTGCGCAGAAAGGCTGAAGTCTGAATAAAAGACTGCAACACTCTACGCATGGCCGTTTTCCTTTCCGATTAATTCAACGAAGACATCATCAAATCCAGGCAAGTATTCTTCCACAGATTCAATCTCTACATCCCTTTGCTTCGCCCATTCGATCACCAGTGGAATATCGGTACTGGCCTCATCAACAATCATACGGATGCTCGTTTCGCTGGTGCGGGTTATGCCTCCGCGAACGAAAGGAAGTTGTTCAAGACTATGCTTCAAATGAAATTCCACGTGCTCTTTGGTATGGACATCGATAACGTCACCCCCGAAAGCAGAATAACGGAGTCCTTTGGGAGTGTCTACCACGAGTAATTTTCCCTGGTTGATCACCCCCACAAGATCACAGTAAGCGGCTTCAGTTACATATTGGGTGGTAATGAATATCGTTCGTCCCTGATCTCTTAATTCGTGGAAATGGCCCCAAAATTTTCGGCGCAATACCGGGTCGACCCCAGCAGTCGGCTCATCCAGGAAAATTAATGTGGGATCATGAATCAGGGTCGCTGCCAGGCTCAATCGTCTCTGCATGCCGCCCGAAACCTCCCGGGCCAGTTTATTCGTGTGGCCGGTTAATTCGACAATCTCGAGAATTTCTCTGAGCTTCTTGTTCCTTCTACCGAAAAAGGGCATCCCATAGATGGATGCCGCGAAGTTTAGATTTTCCCATAAGGATAAATTGGGATAAAAGACAAAGAGTTGGGGCATATAGCCGATCCTCCGCCGCATGTCGGTGGTGAATTCGGTAGGGGGACGATCGAAGACGGTGACTTCACCATCGGTGGGCCTGTAAAAGCCAGTCAGCATGCGGATGGTCGTGGTCTTCCCCGAACCACTCGGTCCAATAAAGCCAAATATCTTCCCGCCATTCAGATCGAAAGTGACCCCTTTGACGGCATACTCCTCGCCGAACTTCTTTTC
>DASQQR010000045.1:0-7803 GCA_035643335.1 Anaerolineales bacterium | reverse complement strand
CCAGGCAGGCATGGGGGATCCGGCGACACCCCGCGAAATCGTGGTCTTGATCTCCAGGTCGGGCCGGATGGAGGGCCAATCTTTGGCCAAGGTTGCCCCGATTCGCCCCTTGCCGTCCGGACCGTGGCAAACCGCGCAGTTTTCGGCGAATAACCGGGCGCCCTCCTCGATTTGCTTTTGATTGTCCTCTTGGGCCGAGCCCGGGGCAATCGACACCAGGGAGAGTCCTAGGGCCGCCAGCATGATCAATGCAATAGCCGGGAGGCGGTGTAAGTGCATTCAATCCTCTCTTCCTGGTAATTTTGTGGCTACTTTTGAGCCAACAAGAAGGCAACCAAATCGTTCAGCTGGTCCTGGCTCAGCTGCTCGCCAAAATTCTGCGGCATAACATTTTGTGGGAAGCCTTCTACCACGTAATCGTTAGGCATCAGAATAGATTGGCGGATATATTCCTCAGCCGATTGGCCCTCAACCCGTGTCTCGGCCGCTGTTCCGATTTGGGTCAGGTTTGGACCAACGGTACCGGAGCTCAGGCCGGTGATCGTATGGCAGCCAATGCAGGCGCTGTTGAGAAATACCTGTTTGCCGCGTGCCACCGGGTCGTTTAATTCTTCCGGTTTTGGCGTCGGTGTGGGTAATTCCGTCAGGGTGACTTGCTCCAATGCCGTGGCTTGCCAATTCATGATGAACGTAGCAATATCGCGAATCTGATCCTCACGTAATGGGCCGCCAAGCTGATCGGACCAGGTAGGCATGGCCGGCTTTCCCTGGCCAGCGTACTGATCAGGTCGTGTGGAGGTCAAGCGTCCTGTTGATACGGTGGCGATGATGTAGTCCTCCAGCGAACCGGGCCATCCCACTTCCGCCAGGCGATCGGTGAAAAAGTGGCGGTCGTTGAGTGGCGGGCACAATCCCGGGATTCCTTCTCCCTTGAGCCCGTGGCACCCGCTGCAGTTGGTTTCAAACAGGGCCGCGCCCACTTCGATAGAATGAGCTTGCTGTTCATCCACGAATCTCGTCATGCGGTTGTTTTCGTTCAGTCCAAATACAACCAGCAACACCCCGCTGGCCAGGACCAGTATCGTACCCAGGGCGATTTCAAGTTGTAAGCGAGTCATCGGTTATCCTCTTCCTTCCTTACTTCACCCGTTACTCCCCCCCACGGTTGCGGTGCAGGAAAACATGTCGCTCATACGTTTTTGTCTCGCCAGAATCCGCGTCGGTCCATACGATCCGGGGAGTGAGTTTCCGCAGATCCTTCTGCCAATCCTCAATCAACAGAACGGCCTGGACGTCCGGCAATTTACCCATGTCGGCAGCTTCGTTGACTCTCTCGGAATATTCTTTAAACACGGCCTCCAGCTGGGGGCATCCGAAATCCAGTTCCGGGCACATATTCGTTGGGTCAGTGCTATTTACCTCGTAAACCCCCGGTTGCAGTTGATCAAATGGTATCTCTCGCAGGGCGCCGACACCTTCTTCCGGAGCCAGATCCTGAATGATACGCGTCGCCGCGGGAGTGTTGATCCCCCACAGCGGAGTTCCCATGTAGCTCAACACGACCAGCGTAAGAGCGGCGATGATGCCCAGCGACACTGCAAACGGACGCTTGAAAAGGAGACGATGCGGGTTGCGGTCGATGTAAGGAATCGCCAGGAGCAGAAGCACGATGATCGTGGGCAGGATGATCCCCATGATGGTCTTGTCCCCCAATTTGAGCATCCCTTGCAGCCACCAGAAGTACCATGGGGCCTTGGTGTCCAAAGGGGTCTGCTGGGGGTTAGCGTGGTTCTCCAACGGCGCGTGATAGAAGTACGCTGTGGCGACCACCGTGATAAAGATCCCCACCACCGTCAAGAAAACTTCGTGGGTTAACAAATCAGGGATCAGATCGATGCGTTGTTTGGCTTCTTTTTCCACTTCCGGTGGAACTTTGCCCTCTTCCACACTGGCCGGCAGGGAGATGCCATGCTCCCGAGCGACTTTGTAATAATGCACGCTGATCATCAAGATGGCCGCCAGCGGCAGCAGTATGATGTGCAACAGGTAGAAACGCAGTAATCCACCCGCTCCGATGTCCGGCGCGCCGCGCAGCAGCAGGTTGGCCTCCCTTCCCACAAATGGAGCCGCATCGGCCATGCTGGTGCCGATTGTGACTGCCCAGTAAGATAGCTGGTCCCACGGCAGCAGGTAGCCACTGAAGCTCAGGAACAAAGTGATTCCCAAGAGCACCACTCCAGTCAGCCATGTAAAGGTGCGGTCCTTTTTGTAGGATCCGGTTAAATAGGTGCGAAACATGTGCAGCGCGGTAAAGATCACCATAGCCTCGGCGCCGAGCCGATGCATGTCGCGCAGCATTTGGCCATATGGCACGTTGCTCAGCAGGTCGAGAATGGAAGCATACGCCTTTTCTGGTGAGGGGGTGTAATAGATCATCAAGATCAGCCCCGTGAACAGTTCTACGAAGAAAGAGAAAGCTGTGAAAAAACCTAGATGGAACGTGTGGGCGAAAATCGTGCTACCTTTTTGATAATAGCGCGGCCGGATGTGAAACAAGAAACTGGTGGTGTGCACTTTGTAACGGGGATTCGGACGTTCCGTAGCTGGGTCGCCGCGCATTAGCGCCCGCAATTCCTCCAGGCCCAAACCGGCAGTAATAATCCGAACTCGCTTGTCGATGGCCTCCATCGTTTTTTTACGAAGGTCTTGAAAGTTCAGGGTCTTGAGCATACATCCTCCCCTGGAAGTTGGGTATTGAATTTCGTGTGAAAGCTATCAGCCGTGGCGCTGTCCAATGATTTTCCTGCCAGTAACGATTTTGACGCTCGCACTAGGGTTATCGGGGACGGGAACGGGCTCCCCAGTCTCGGCGTCGGTCTCAGCCAGGATCTCTCCATCGGCTGTCTGGATTTCCACCACGAACCGGTCCAGGCTGCGCGGCGCCGGTCCGCGAATATAAGTGCCGTTAGATTGAAACTCTGAGCCGTGGCAAGGGCAGACGAAATGGCCCACCTGGTCGCTCCAATTGTAAAGGCAGCCCAGGTGGGTACAGACTTTGTAGAGCGCCATCAATCCCTGCTCGGTATTGCTGAGCCAAAGCTTGACTTTGGGGTAATTGAGCGGCGGGGTACCTGCAGCGGGTAGCTCGCTGACCGCTCCCATGTCTAATACGCCGCCGAATTCCCCTTCTTTGAACCGGGGCAGAGCAAATAAATAGGTAATCCCTCCGAAACTCACCGTGAGGAAACCAAGTGAAACCAACCAGGCAAAATTCAAGAACTCGCGACGGTTTAGCTCTTTACCTTCGACAGCTGCTTCAGCAGTCATACAATTCTCTCCTCAAAAGCATAGGACGGTAATCTTGTGCCTTCTCAACCCTCCTGATATTGAGAAGTCCTGAATATGGTGAAACTAGACAAACTCAGTAGTCTTTAAGGATTTTATCATGGGGAGATTAAGATAACAAGCAAAATTATGTGTACATTTCAACGATTCACGCCCGGAGTTTATCAAACAAGCCCGCCCTTTTCATCCCCATATGCGATTCCAATAGAATGATTTCCTTTCGTACAAAAGGGTGATTCTCCATCATCCTTTCTTCGGGTTGTGGTAAGATCATTGCAGCTTGTTCAACGGAGGCCAACATGAGTCTGGTTGAAGTTCACGCCCGGCTTGCCAACACCGCTTTGTTCTTTTACATTATCATGGGAGTATGGGGAGCCTGGCGTTTCTTGCGCAAGAGAGGGATGGATGGAAGTTACTGGGGAGCTGTTGTTATTGCCGAAATATTGATCCTTGCCCAGGGCTTTTTGGGCGGATATTTATGGTTGACTGGTCTACGGCCAGCCCGCAGCATTCATTTGCTCTACGGGATCGTCAGTACGCTAGCGATCCCCACGGTTTTCTTTTACACCAAAGGTCGTCAGGAACGGCCAGAAATGCTGATGTACGCTGTGGGGTTTCTCATCTTAGTTGGCCTGGTGCTGCGTGCCATGACCACGGCAGGCTGACCCGAGTTCTTCGATCAGCGCTGTAGGGCATCTAGGGAGTCTATCAGATGTATGACCCGCTCTGACAAGAGATGAACGATGATCCGGTGTAATGTCGCAGCTGTCTCAGGGTGGGTCATCTCCATCTTTTCCAGATCATATCTCGACAAGCTATAGATGATACTTGCTTCATCGGCGACAACCGAAGCAGTCCGATTGCCGCCCAGGTAAAATCCGAGCTCGCCAACCACACTCCCGCCCCGCATGGTTTCCAAGCGCACCGGTTCTTTGCCTTTCTGTTCAAGGTGCGCCGTAACTTGTCCGGACTCAATGAAGTAGATCCGATCCGGGGGATCACCCTCTTGGATTAAGGTGTGCCCCGCGGCTATTTTCTGGCGGTTGAAACAATTAATCAGATCGGTTAAGTTGTTTGCGGCGGGTAGAAGCTCCTCCAGATATTCTTTCAAAGTCTTTCTCTCTCCTGGGGGAACGTTTTCCAAGATCTGGTTTTCGCACCATTCGATTCCGCGATCCAGGTCCGGAAAAATCCGAAAGATTCCTTCTCCTGCCTCTCCGAAGTTCCCTTTCGTTAATTTATCTTGGATCACTTGAGAAGGATTGGTGATCACTAGAGTAAATTTTCGGGACCAAGCTAATTGGATCATTTTAGAATAACTTAGCAAGGCTGTTGAATCCAAGTCAGTGACATGGCGGAAATCAAGCACCACAAATCTCACCGGCGCTTTGTTCATATCTTGCACGCGATCACGCACTTGCTCAAGCAATTTATTGGCGGTGCCAAAAAATATGTATCCTTGCAGCTGCAGGATAAGCAGCTCTTCGCCATGTTTCTGCAGGGCTTGTTGCTGCTGGCGACTGCGGGTGAACCGGCTTTTAAAATGAGTGCCCGAGAGAGCATGCCTTACCACGTCAATCCGGCTGTAGTTGAACGCGAACAGTATGATGGTAGTGACTACGCCGATAGCAACACCCTGTAAAAAGCCTGAAACCGCGATCGCTCCCAGGATCAACACTATGATCAGGAATTCGACTTTGGGAAGTCTGAACCACGCTTGAAAGATCCATTCCGCCAGAAATGATAAACCCAGGAACATGAGAATACCACCAAGTATCATTCTGGGCATAAGCGACAGGATAGAAGCGCCAAGCAATGCCGCTGCGCCGCAAATTGCCCCAACGGTCAAGCCTGTCAGCCTGCTGCTTTTCCCCATCTTATAGTTCAGGCTCGATAAACTTATCGCTTGAAAACCGACGATGCCAACGGCCAGACCCCCGGCCAAGTTGCCGATCCCTGCCACGAGTAATTCCTTGTTCAGGTTGATGTCTTTCTTGACGACCAGTTCAAGGCCACTGGCGTTCAATAACAGGGATATCACCGCGACGATAAGAATGGGCGCCAGGTCGTCAATATTTCCAACGATCGCATGCCAGGCTACCTGGGACCCACTAAATGCTGTCAGGGGAAACTGCCATAACCGGCCGCCCGGAAAGGGCCCGATAAGCCATCCCTGTGCACTGATTTCCACAATCGGTGCCTTGAACAACCACGTAATGGCATAGAACAAGCCCATCGCGCCGAAGAACATTCCGGGCATCACTAAATGATGGTGATAACGGCTGGTGACCCACAACAAAGCGATCCCGAAAATCAGCCCTGGAAGCCAGCGAACCAGAGCATTCGGCTGCAATAGAGCCGCGCCAAGCGGTACGTCGACCATCACACCCATCGCTCCGGTGATCAGCAGCCAGCCGGTTCCGGCAAGGAAACCACCCATCACGGGATAGGGAAGAAATCGGATCAAAGCCCCTAACTTGAAGTAGCCCAGCAGCAGAAAGAACAGGCCGGTGGTAAGCGTGGTGATTACGATCAGGGCAATCACTGTAGCGAATCTTTGCTCCTGGGAGGTCAGTGCTGGCAGTGAACCTAGAACCTCCGCCACGACAACCGCCAATATTGCTGCAGTAGCGTCTTGATCGATTCCGATGGATCCAGAATATGAACTCAGCAAGGCCACCAAGGTGCCTAAAATCAAGTCGCCGATTAAGATGAATCCAATGCCGTAGGAGACGTAATTCGACAGCGGACCTGAAAAAATTAAAGCCGCAAAAGAAGTCGCCGTGATAATGCTCACAATGCCGATGACTAGCCCTGTCGTCAGGCTGGCAGCCAGCTGCTCCCAAGCCCATTCACGCGCCAGCCTGCGAAATGATCCCGTACTCTTGGTGTTTGGTTCTGATCGCTGAGCCATGTCTATCTTTCTGTAATGGTTCGATTTGATTGGGATAAGCATTCGGAAACTCGTGTTGTATTTCCAAGTTCACAGTCGTCCTGAAGGGATTATATCCAGGAACATCATTTTCTGGTGGTTCTTGATTGGGGGGGATCCCTATAGAACGGGGGATCAAAAAGGAGTTTCCGCTAGAAAAACGAATGGAAACGAATGGGCGAATTTACGAACATTAAGGGATGGTGAAGCACCCCGAAAATGAACACGTGTCTGAAAATGGGGGAGATGGAGGCGAGATTGGGTCACAAAAGGGTGAGAAAGGGGATGGAGGAGGGATAAGGCGCTATTTTCAGGCCAACTTCCGGGTAGGGGCGAATGGCTGGAAACAGGTATTTTAAGTGTGGGTTAATAACCCGGCGAAAAAAACGAATAAGCTAAATTGCACGGACCACGCGCGATTTTCCGGTTCCCGAGAACAGGTAAGGCGGTGGATAAAGGCGCGAGGGGCTCGGTTAGGAGACCTCGGCGCTCATAAGGGGAGGGCCTCGGTCAGAAGACCTCGGCGATCATAGGGGGGATTAGTGAGCGCCGAAAAGCCTGGAGTCACATCCTTGGCGTGCACACAATACGAGAGGGACTCCCCTGGTCCGAGCAGGGGGATCCCTAACCATGCATGGGGGGTATTCCCCACTACACTCAGTCGTTGTCCGGCAGTAAAGTTAATCAGGAGGATTAATACATTAAAGGTCGATGCTGAGAATGGCTGGTAAATGCGAGAGAATTGAGGCCCAATTCGATTGCCTGATTAAGAAGGTGAAATCAGGGCAGCTCGATGCCGAAACAGCCTTGGCTAAATATCCGCGGTCCGGGCAGGAGCTACGCCAACTGATCGAAATCGCATCCTGGCTCGAGGCTCGAAGGGGAGAATTAAGCCCGCGCTAGGAGTTCGTGGCTGACTCACGCCGGCGATTGGTTGAAAAAGTCTGCAAATTCTAAACCGCTCCAAGAATAGGACAAGATTCATCAATTTTGGTATTATAATTGGGTCTCGGACGATCAGCCGTGAGAAAGCGGATTTGGCTCGTTTCTATGGTGATCTCCTCTCTCTTCGCCTGTGAGATCTATTTATAAATAGAAGAAAATCCAGGCCGACCTCCAACACTGCCTCCAACACAATGAGACCAATAGGCCCACCTCGCAGATAGCGAAGTGGCCAAACCGATCAGGGATTGAAAGAAGAGTTGAATGCCACAAGTTTTTCACCCTCGTATGAATCCTTTCTCAAAGGTGAGCATCTTTGGCGCGGTGTTCATCCTCGCAGGGATTACGTGGGTGTTAACGGTCCTATTCCGCTCGCCTTATGCTACCAAGGAGAATGTCTTTATCGAACAACCGGTCCCTTTCAGTCACGAACATCATGCGGCTGGATTGGGTATTGACTGCCGCTATTGCCATGTTTCCGTTGAAAAATCGTCCTTTGCTGACATCCCTCCTTCCGAAACCTGCATGTCCTGTCACAGCCAGATCTGGTCCAATAGCCCTGTACTTGAACCAGTGCGTCAAAG
>DASQQR010000044.1:0-4001 GCA_035643335.1 Anaerolineales bacterium | reverse complement strand
GAATTGGTAGGTGAAATCCTGCCAAATTGGGTCTTGTCTTTTTGCGCTGTCTTTCGCACAATGGTTATAGCTTTAGAATCAGGGAGCGCAAGAAATGACTCGAGTACTTCTCACCTTCAACCTTGTTCTTGTCATGTTGCTCACGGCTTGCAGTCCACAAGCCTCCTTCTGCGACTCAGTGACCGACGTTCCCCGGTCCGAATGTGACGCATTGGTCGTGTTCTTCAACGCCACCGGCGGCCCCAGTTGGAAAGATCATCGCGGCTGGCTCGAATCCCGCCGGGTCTGCACATGGTTCGGGATAGGATGCACCGGCGGTCACGTCACGAGCATCAGCATGAACTATGTGGACATCACTGGCGAGCTGCCGGCAGAACTTGCCAAACTGGGGCACCTGGAGACGCTCAGCCTGTATTACAATCACATCTCTGGAAGCATACCGCCAGAATTGGGTGAGTTGTCAAACCTGCAAACCCTTATCCTGCACAACAACCAGCTCAGCGGCGGTTTACCACCCGAACTGGGGAAACTGTCCAGGCTGGTGCTGCTGGACCTGGACAGCAACCAGCTCAGCGGGCCGATCCCAACGGAGTTTGGGGGCATGTCCAGCCTGGAGGCACTCAAGTTGCGCAATAATAACCTTAGCGGCCAACTGCCGCCGGAGCTTGGCAGGCTGGCGAACCTGCGGGGACTCTTCATCAGCAATAACGACTTTTCCGGTGAGATCCCGGTCGAGATGGAAAGCTTGACGAAATTGAGGATGTTCGCTCCCTACGGGAATAACCGGCTTGGCCCGCTGCCCTCTTATCTGGCGAAACTGCCGCCAGACGGTTACCCAGCATGGGCAAACCCGAATATACCCTGACCATGAAAACTCTGTTGATCCCTCTTGATCCCAATGCGACCAAACCGCTCTACCTGCAGATCGCGGACCACATTACCCAATTGGCCAGGAAGGGGCAATTGCATCCCGGGAAACAGCTTCCGCCAACCCGCGTGCTTGCCGAAGATATGCGGGTGCATCGTTCGACGGTAATTAACGCCTACGAAGAACTCAAGGCCCGTGGTGTCATCGACGCCAGGCAGGGCAGTGGCAGCTTTATTGCCAGGGGACTCGACGAAATGACCGCTGCAATCCAACCAACCTCCCCATCGGATCTAACCCGTCCCGACGATTTGATCGCTGAATTGAGACGGCTGAACTGGTCCCCAGGAGTCATCTCTCTAGGATACGGCCCCCCGGCCGATGAACTGATGCCTGTTGAGGACTTCGACCGGGCCCGCCGCCAGGTGCTGCGGCGGGATGGGGTAAAGACCGCCAACTACGAAATGCCTGAGGGCTACTACCCCTTGCGGGAGGCAATCGCAGGGGACCTGGCCCGGCATGGCATCCAGATTGATGCCGAGGATATCGTCATCACTGCCGGAGCAATAGAAGGGGTCTCCCTGGTCGCGCGCGCCCTGGCTGCTCCCGGTGACACGGTCCTGTTCGAATTACCCCAGTACTTTGGAACCTGGACAAACTTCATGTACCTGGGGCTCCACACGACCGGTTTCGAGCTGCACGAAACCGGGCCGGACTGGGCTTCGCTCAACCATCAGGTCCAGAACTCTTCAGTCCGGCCGCGCTTCGTCTTCGTGACCCCGGACCACCAGAACCCCATGGGTATACGTTGGGGGATGCCCCAACGCTATCAGTTCCTCAAAACCATCAATGAGGCCGATCTGCCCATCGTTGAAGATGCGACTTACCGGGACCTGACCTACGACGGCGCGCCCCACCCGCCCTTGCGGGCCCTGGACCCGAATGTGATCTATGTGGGCACGTTCTCGCATTCACTCATGCCCGGGCTACGGATTGGATTTGTGGCTTGTGGCGGCCGGCTGCGTGATCACATCGTGCGGCTTAAAGCGGCCTCCAGCGGCCCCGGTGAAACGCTCAACCAGCGCGCTCTGGCAGATTTTCTGACCTCGGGTGAATACGCCCGCCACCTGGAGCGGATCATACCGGTCTACCGCTCGCGCCGGGACGGCCTGCTGGCGGCTCTGCAAGCGTACTTTCCCCCGGAGCTTCGCTGGACTCACCCGTCGGGCGGTTTCTTCGTCTGGGTCTGGCTTCCTGAAAACCTGTCACCCCAAATCCTCTTTTCCCGCGCCCTGAAGAGCGGTATCACCATCGCACCCGCTGCCGCGTTCTACCCGGGCCAGGCAGCCCAGAGTGCCTTCCGGTTGGCGTTCTCCCGTTATCCCGAGGAGGTATTGGAGCGCGCCGCCATGATCCTGGGCAGACTGATCGAGGTTATGCTGAAAGATTATGACCAAGGAGAAAAGTATGGACAATCTGCAGAACGAACGACTAGATAAAGCCGAACTCTTGGCGCGCATCCGCCGCTCACGCCTGGCTCTTGAGGATGAGCTAAGTCCTCTGAGCGAAGACCAACTGGCTATCCCAGCCTCTAATGGCTGGTCGATCAAAGATCACCTGGCACACCTGGCGACCTGGGAGTTCGGGATGGCGGAACTCCTGCGCGGCCGTGCCCGCTTCGCAGCCATGCAGGTTGAAGAGGCGGTTTCTCAAGGCAAGAGCGAAGAGGAAGTCAATGAACAGATTTACCAGCAGCATGCCGATCTCTCGCTTTCGGAGGTCATGGACAAGTTCAAGGATGCGCACCGCCAACTGCTTGAAACGCTAGAGTCGCTGGACGACCAAGACCTCTACAGACCTTACGCGTCTTTCATGCCCGGAGGCGAGGATAGCCGCCAGGAAGCGGTCATCAATTGGGTTATCGGAAATACCTACGAGCACTTTGACGAGCACCGCGGCTATATCCATGCAGTGCTCGAGGAAATACGACCGGGTAACCAGTAGCCTTCGACAGATAAGTTGCCCAGATAAAGGGATAAATGAGCACAAATTTTTCTGAGACTCCCAAGCATCTCCTGGCGCCCGTTGATGACGATGCAGCGGCTCACCTGGAAGGTTGGGTGCTCTATAGCTATCCGATGAACGGCTGGCCCGACGTCCCTCTGCCCGACGAGCTTTTGTCCGGTCTTTCCGCCCGAGCGTAACGCGGATGATGTCCCGGCCTGGCTGCAAAGTGGTGCCCAGCCCGACGCTGGGGATGGAATCGGGTGAGTGGTCAAACAGGTTGGTACCGAAAAGCCAATCTGGTGTTAATTGGGTGACTCGCCAAGTGGTTCTCTCGCCAGGCAATCCGGCGCTCCGGGCACCCCGCTGATCTTCAGGAACCGCCTCAAAGCGCTAAGATTGTCTTCAATCCGATCGTCTTCGACCCGGGCCCTCTCGATCCGGATGAGTCCCCTGGAAATTGCCTCGTCCGGTTCGATCTGGCCGGCAAATAGCCCCACAAAGACCTGCATCTCGGTATAGAAGGTCACGTCGGTCCTCAGAGACTGGCCTTGCTGGACATGAAGCTCGCCCTCTTTGATCTTCACTTGAAGGACCTCATTCCCAAGGTGCAGCTCGTAGGTTTCGTTAATCCCGCGTGCCCGTTCCGGGTGAAAAAAGGCCTTGATGGCCAGCGCCATGGCTCCCAAGCTCGGCAAGGCCACCCCTTCGAGCGACATGGGCAGGAACTGGCTGCCCCATTTTCCCAGCTCGAGCACAGCGGTTTCCAACCCCCACCCCAATGGGGTCAGCTGATACACAGCTGATCCGGCTGGAGGAGGCAGGACGCGCCGGCCGAGAATGCCTTGCCTCTCCAGGCTCTTGAGGCGCTCGGAGAGCAGATTGGTGCTGATGCCCGGCAGCCCCTGCATGAGGTCCGTAAACCGGCGGGGGCCGGCCAGCAATTCGCGGATAACCAGCAGGGTCCAGCGATCTCCAACGACATCCAGGGCATAGGCCAGGGCGCAGAATTGGTTATAACTTCGGCTGTTCATCACCCACATTATACCTTAATATTGCTTTAACTTCAAATCTAGAAGTCTTAACCAAAATAATTAGATCAATTACTTGACATTTTGAATCAAAAGAGGTA
>DASQQR010000043.1:0-4097 GCA_035643335.1 Anaerolineales bacterium | reverse complement strand
GTGCTGGCTGCCGGTGTATCCCATGAGCAGATCGAGGACGCGCTGGCTGTCTGCTTTGCATTCAACACGACTGACCGGCTGGCCGATGCCTTCGGGTTCGAACTAAGAGTCCCAGCGATTTCGAGGCCGGAGCTAAGTATTTGCTTAAGCGCGGCTATGGCTAGAGACAGCCACCCGGAGCCGGTAGCGCAGCAACTGAGGCGATTCTCTGGCCTGTCCGTCAATCTGGTACCAGACAGCGCAGCTCGAGGATCACCCTGAGCCTCACCCGGTGCGGGTGATCCCGACTCACCCCCTTCCGCCATAAACTATGGCTATAAGCAGCAAAAGCTGAAATAAAGAACCCCACAAACGAGATTCAGTTAGTGTTGTGCCCTCAGATATTTAACTTGCAGGAGGTTATTGATGGATATCTACTTGATCCTACTTCGTTACGGTTCTGCTGGTGATCGCCCTGCTGGGCATGGCGACGGCTCGTTACTGGTCATTTTAGAAACAGGCAGGATCTGAATTAAATGTCAAGTCTTCAGCAAAATGAGGGGCTGAAATGGTGGTCCCGATTGCGAACACGTATGGGCTTATCCTATGTCATCGTCACACTGCTCATGGCACTCGCTCTCGAAGGTTTGCTGCTTACAGCAGCTTTCTTCGTGTTCACCCGCTCACCGTTCTTAGCCTACCTGGCCACACAAAGGGCAAATCAAACCTCCCAGATTTACGCCCTACAGGCGGCCGTACAAGCCGCCGGTGCCGGGGAGCTCAACCCGAACACCACTTTTGAGCCAGGCCAGAGTGCCGCACTCAGCCTCAAGCAAGCAAACGATCCTCTGCAGGCCGAGTTCTCTTATCTGCATCTAAACGTGCCCTATGTAGAACCGGGTACTTCGGCGCCAGACCGCCCGACATTCGCTCTGCTCATCGGCCCCGGCGAGCAGGTGATCGCCAGCTCCTACCCGGACCGGTATCCTGTCTCGACCAATCTGGAGCGAGCACTTCCGGGAGAGATGGCGCTAATTCGCCATGCCTTGAGCGGAACATCAGACGGCGCCGTGAAAGACACCCCGCAGGGCATGCAGGCTTCGGTCGCGCGTACGATCTGGAGCCGGGACCAGAAACCCTTGGGAGCAGTCTACATCCAGGTCCCGGCCGCCGGGCCGCCTGACACCAACCTGCCAGCTTCTGTCGGTGGGGTTCTAATCCCCAGCAGCGTGGGCTGGCTGTGCCTCATGCTTCCCATCGGCTTGCTTTTCGGGATCCTGACAACCCGCGGCACGATCCGGCGTATCGAGCGCCTGGCGGAGGCGACCGCCAGGTTCACGGATGGCGATTACGCTCAGCGCGTGCCCATCAGCAGGCAGGACGAGATCGGGCAGTTGGAACTGCAGTTCAATGAAATGGCTGGCCAGCTGGTTAATAGTTTTGCCCAACGCCAGGCACTCGCCGAGGAGAGCGTTCGCCGGGAGGAACGCGCCCGCATCGAACAGGAAATGAGCTCAGCCCATTATGTCCAGCAGTCGCTATTGCCAGAGGAAATACCCGCCATCGAGGGCTGGCAGATTGAGCCCTTTTATTGTCCCGCGCGTCAGGTGGGTGGAGATCTGTATGACTTCCTGCACCTACCAGATGGCCGGATTGGGATCGTGATCGGCGATGTTTCGGGCAAGGGCATGTCCGCAGCCTTAATCATGGCGACGACCTGCGCGATGATCCGCGCCGCGGCCCCTACGGTTTCTTCTCCTGGGCAAGTTCTGGCGCTGGTCAACAACCTGATGCAGGGACATATCTCGCCGCGCATGTTCGTTACTTGCTTCTATGGCATCCTGGATCCGGCCAGTGGGCGAATGTGCTTTGCCAACGCCGGGCACGATATCCCCTACCTCTCCCGAGGCGGGGAGATCGTGGAGCTTCGGGCGGCAGGCATGCCGCTAGGGCTTTTGCCGGAGCAGATCTATCCAGAACAGGAGGTGCTTATCGATAAGCACGACGCGCTTTTGTTCTATACCGATGGGCTGGTAGAGGCGCACAATGCAGAGCGCGCCATGTTCGGCTTTTCCCGCCTGCAATACTTGATCAAGGACGGTGCGCACAAGGATGGCCTCATTAAATTCCTGCTCAACGAGCTGCAAGCTTTTACGGGCACAGATTGGGAGCAGGAGGATGACATAACCCTGGTTATGCTTCGGAAAATGGCTTGATTAATGTTGGACTGAAAAGGTTTGCTTTGTTAGAATTGCACAATCTATGCAGTCACCTTTCCTAGCCGCTCTATTTGCGCTCGGTGCAGCTACTGCCTGGGGGTCGGGCGATTTCACCGGCGGGCTGGCATCTCGCCGGGTCGGCCCCTTCCACACTGTGCTCATCTCCTACAGCGTGGGGCTACTCGCGCTGGTGGTTGTGGCGCTGGCCCGCCTCGAGCAGCTCCCACCATCCGCCGACTTGATCTGGGGAGCGCTGGCCGGGTTGTCCGGCATGGTCGGGCTCGGATTCCTGTTCCGCGGCTTCGCAACGGGACGCATGGGCATCGTCGCGCCCGTGTCGGCTGTGCTGGCGACGGCCATCCCGGTTATTTTCGCGGCCCTCACCGCGGGCCTGCCCGGTGAACTGCAATTGCTTGGTTTTGGGTCTGCGGTTGTGGGTATCTGGCTGCTCTCCCGCCCGGAACCGCTCGGCGGCCGCCCCGCGGGCCTGGGCATGGCGCTGCTGGCCGGGCTGGGATTTGGGGGTTTCTTTACTGCTCTCGGCCAGGTAGGAGCGACTGCGGTCTTCTGGCCACTGGTAGCCGGCCGCCTGGCCGCCTGCGGCCTGATGGCTGTCTTTGCCCTATCCACGCGCCGCCCAGTCATCCCGCCGCTCTCCCCTCTTGGGCTGCTGGCACTGGCTGGAGTGCTGGATGTAGGGGGTAACCTGTTCTTCCTGATGGCGATCCAGAGTGGCCGGCTGGACATAGCCGCGGTGTTGGGATCGCTATATCCGGCCGTCACGGCTATCCTGGCCTGGCTCGTCAGCAGGGAACACATGGCCCGCTTGCAGGTGATCGGCGTGGCTCTAGCCGTACTGTCGATCGTACTGATCACGATCTAAAAGTTGGGAAGGAGACAGCTCGCAAAATGAATGATAACAAATCCGTGGACGTTGGCCAGGTGTGGTGGTTTTGGTTCACGACCGACGCGTTTGCCGTTGACAAGCGCCTGCGCCACATATTCCGGATGCTTCCGCGCGACCCTCGCTGTAAATTCTGCAATGCGCCCTTTCAAGGCGTTGGCGGGATCATGGTTCGAGCCCTGTTCGGCAAGCAGCGTTCTGATTTGAATCCGCGTTTCTGCAACCTCTGCGACGACGCTTCACGTAAGTTCCCGGGCGGAGCCGAGGTTGAAATGGCCATGCTTTTCGCAGACGTACGTGGCTCCACGGCGCTCTCTGAGCAAATGAGCCCTACGGAATTCAGCCAGCTGATCAATCGCTTCTATACAGGCGCAACGAGAGTCATCGTTGAAGAGGACGGGCTGGTTGAAAAGCTGGCTGGCGATGCCGTGGCCGCATTTTGGGGAGCGGGGTTCGCTGGCCCGGATTACGTGCGCCGGACGGTACAAGTCGCCCAGAAACTCTCCAGGCTGATGGTGCGACTGGAGATTCCGGTTGGCATCGGCGTGCACTCTGGGGTCGCCTTTTTTGGCGTCATAGGTACGGCGGGCGGCCTGACCGACATATCCGCCATCGGTGACGAGGTGAACACGGCAGCTCGGCTGGCCTCGCAGGCCGCGGCCGGGGAGATTCTGATCAGCGAGCAAGCTCTCGAAGCCTCCGGCATCGACGGCAACCAACTGGAGTCACGCAGCCTGGAGCTGAAAGGCATTGGTGTGCCGGTTCTCGTGCGCGTTATGCACAGCCCGTAAACCCAGTCATGCCACGAAATGCCCTCAGTGCGGTGCGACATTTGCATCCAATGAGACCTGTGGTGACCGGTTCACCGCGACGCAAATCAAATCGTGTCCACTTTTCGCTCGGCACTGTTGGTTAGAACAGATGTTTGACAAAAATGATCCTTTTAGTTAAAATTTCAAGATGAATTCCCCAAAACCCTTGAAAGGAAAAATTGC
>DASQQR010000042.1:0-2774 GCA_035643335.1 Anaerolineales bacterium | reverse complement strand
GGAACCAGCACGAACAGCGTATCAGCACCTTGAGGGGCGGCCGAGGGATCAACCCGGGCCGGAGCGTGTACGTAAAAGCTGGGTTCCTCGGGAAGGCTCTTATCCCGGAAGATGCGCTCGAAGCTGGCCCGATAGTCGCCGGCCAGGAAGACGTTGTGGGTTCCCAGCTGCGGGTAAACTTTGTCCACACCCCAGTAGAACATGATCGCCGAGCAGGTAAATTTCTTGCGCTCCAATCTTGCGGCCTCGGATTTATCGGGCAGCAAATGCCGGTAGACGTACGGCAGATCGGCATTGGCCACGATTACGTCGGCGCCCAGCCGCGTGCCATCTTGAAGAATGACGCCGCTGGCGCGGCGATTGCCGACCTCAATCTGCTCGACGGCGGTGTTGTATTGGAAGCGGACGCCATGCGCTCCGGCGATGGAGACCAGGCTTTTCACCACCTGGTATAGCCCGCCCATGGGGAACCATACTCCACCGGCCAGTTCGGTATACTGCAGCAGGGAATAGGTCGCCGGGGCGTCGTACGGGCTCAGGCCCAGGTACATATTCTGGAAGGTAAAAGCCGCCTTTAGACGCGGATCCTCAAAATAGTTGCCGACATTGTCATAGTGATTGACCAGCGCCTTCAACTTGAACAGCAGCGGCAGATTTTGGGGGCTGAAGTACTGGAAGAAGTTATAAAAATTGCGCCCAACGAAGCGCTCGAGAGACAAATGGTAATGCAGGTGGCCCTCCTCCAGGTAGCGCAAGTACCCCCCAAAGCTGCCCGGCTCGATAGCCTCTAACTGCGCCTGCATTTCGTTCAGGTCGGAGGTCAGGGACAGCCGGGTGCCATCATCAAAGCGGATGCAGTAGGTTGGGTCAATGCGCTGCAAATCCAGATGGTCCTGCATGCGCTCGCCCAAGGAAGCGTACGTTTCGGCGAAGACTTCGGGCATGAGGAACAAGGTCGGTCCAACGTCGAAACGGTGGCCGTCCCGGATGAACTGGTCACAGCGGCCGCCGGGTGAAGCATTCTTTTCCAGGACGGTGACCTCAAAACCCTGGCGTGCCAGGCGCGCCGCCGTAGCGATCCCGCCCAAGCCCGCACCGATGATTAGAGCAGTACGTCGTGATGGCATGTGAAGCTCCCTTTCATCAAAACGATTTTCCCATTCGTCGCACTATCATCATAAACAGAATGCTCCGCGGACGCATCATGCATGTGGGGAGGTTTTATACTGGCCAATCCTCCAGTCTTTTAGCTATCCATTTGACCAGGGAAAGTGTGGCTCGCAGTACGCCGATTCCCCAAGGCCTACCCTTGCGAGAATTCAAGAAATCCTATATAGTCTACTCACAAAGCCCGCCAGTCCACAACCTCCCATCCCGTGGACAAATCTGGAGATGTCTGTTTTGACGAGAGAAAAACTGCAGTCCTTCTGGCTAACAACCTCAATTGAGTGCCTGTTGGCGTTGGCCTTCCTGCTTTTCATTCCCCCGGATCCCAAGAACGCTCTGCTCCTGGGATACTCGCTGCCTCGCCTGCTGCTGGCTTTAACTATTGTAGTGGCCGGCGTAATCTCTCTTGGGATCACGATCCGTTTGCGTAACAATATCTACCCGGCATCAAAATTCGTCACGCTGGCTCAAAAGGCGTATGCGAGCGATGCCTTTGTGTTCGTCACCTTTCTGAGTTCAGTGATCGCGACAGTAGCCGGCATCCTGTTTACGGCCTATTGGATTTTTGTCGCTGGAGGGCGGGGCCAGGAAGCTCTTTTTACCCGTCTAGCCCCGATTGCCTTGCTAATTTTTGCCATCAATATCCACATCCTATGGCTGATCAGGTCACGGTCCTTGCCATCCTTAATTCACAAGTATCGCGTATGGTTGTTCTTCCCCCTCGTGGTTCTCATCAGCGTTAACTTCTCAATGAAAATGGTGCAAGACATCCGCTCTAACCTGGAAGAATCGGGTAAGGAACAATTCCTTGCCAAGGATTCGGCTCACTATTATCAGATCGCTGAGACTTTCAGCCACCTCGATTTCCGCATGCAATATATCCAGCATGAGCGCGCCCATAGAGAACCGCTTTACCCGCTGTTGCTCGCCCTTCCTTATAGATTGTTCAACGGGGATATCTTCCCACTCGCTTTGGTGAACGTGGCTCTGTTAATTGCGATGCTGTTTATCACCTACTTTTCCGTCAGTAGACTACTGGACTCCTCCATTGCTGGCCTCGCCGCGCTCCTATTCGTGACCACCGATGAGGTCCTGGGTAGCTACACCACCAGGCAGCTGCTGACGGAACCCCTATTCGTCTTGCTCTCTTTCGTCACCAATATCCTGTTCTTGCTGTATCTTCAGCGCAAGGAGAACAGGTACCTCTACGCCGCAGCTGCAGCGGCAGGGCTCTCGTATCTCGCCAGGCCCAATGGTCTGTTTCTTAGCCTGGCGATGTTCTTCGTGCTGCTTGGATATGATCTTTGGATGGTTTTGGGCCAGGGGGATGAGCGGATCCCTGCTCTGAAAGCCATGGCCCTCCGGTACGTAATCTTTGCTGGTGTCCTCATTCTGACCACGGTTCCGAGTTGGGTACCGCGCCTTGCCTACACCGGCAACCCCATCTATCACGATTACTTACCAAACTATCTGTGGGTAGACACCTACGAAGAGGGACATATCAGCGGACCACCCCGCTACACGATGCAGGACTACCTGGCCAATCATGATCTAGAGGATGTCATCAACCGGATGGAATTTGGTCTGAACAGGGTCTACCTGGCCGA
>DASQQR010000041.1:0-5223 GCA_035643335.1 Anaerolineales bacterium | reverse complement strand
TCGGGAAAGATCGCATCCCGAACACGGTCCAGCGTTTGGGTGAGCTGCCCGAGCCCTTCCAATGGCAGGTATTCACACTGCACTGGGATGATGACACCATCTCGCGCCGCAACCAGGCCGTTCAGGGTTAAGATGCCTAGCGAGGGAGGGCAATCCACCAAAGCATAGTCATACCTTTCAATCACCGGCGCGAGAGATTTTTTCAGGAAGGTCTCGCGGGCCAATTCACTGACCAATTCAACTTCTGCGCCCGCTAAGGCCGGCGAGGCGGGAAGCAGGGAGAGTTTAAGGCGCGGATTGTGGAGGATGTGCGCTGTAGCCGGGGAAGATCCAATCAGCGTTTCATAGGTGCCCTTGCGCACATTGCGTTTATCTACACCCAGGCAGGATGTGGTGTTGGCCTGGGGATCGATATCTACGAGGAGCACTCGCTGTCCGTAGTACGCCAGGTACGCGCCCAGGTTTATGGCCGTGGTAGTTTTGCCGACGCCGCCTTTTTGGTTGACCAGGGTGTAGACTCGTCCCATGTTTAGAAAACTTCGATCATGCAGTCTTGAACCTCTTCAGGTGTGGGAATACCTTCCAGCCCGGGACGGGTGATGGAAATAGAAGCCAGTTGGGAAGCAAAGCGAGCCGACTCCCATGGGTCCCGCGTGGTATACAGCCGCGTAAAAAAGGCTGTGGCATAGATATCGCCGGCTCCGGTCGCATCTACTTCTTGAAGATCAAGGGCCGAAAAGCGGCGTACATCACCATGCCAATACAGACGACTGCCCTTCGAGTTTTCGGTCACGGCCAAAACCTGGCTATAAGTTGCCATCTCTCCAATGATCTTCTCGTCCTCATCAACATCCTCTACGCTGATCACCGCCGCCCCAGCCTGTTCGAGAACGAAGGATGCTTCCGGCCATTCGGTTGGCCGCACAACCCCGTCTTTGCCCCAGGTTCGCAGCCAACCCTGTGGCGTGAGGCCGACTAAAGAATTGGAAAAATGCCGTACGAGAGTGGGCTCCACCTCCTGGGCTATGGGTCCCAGGTGCACAATAGGCGCATTCCGCCAGGGCTCAGGGACCAGATTCAGGTCCAGGTTTTCAGCCTGGTGATGGATTTTGAGGATGCGGCCTTCCGATGTGGGAATAATCTCGAACGTCGTGGTGTGCTCAGCAGGCAGGTTGACAACTGGGATGTCCTTAATCGGTCCCAGGGGAAGATCCTCCTTCCAGGAAGTTACGATCCCCACGCGCAGACCTAAGGCGCGGGCCGTCAAGCCCGCATAAGCTGCGGTTCCGCCCATCCTGGGGCCTTCCGGTGTGAGGTCACGCGTGAGGTGACCAATCACGAGGTAATCAATCGGTTCGATGACATTAAGAGGGTACATAGCTGAATTATACCTGAAGATTACTTTAAGACAGCCATGCGACGCACGCAGAGCTGCCACCCCGGCAGCTTTTCTACGTGCGTCGCACGTGAAATCAGATGAGGCCTTGTTAAGAGTCAGACAGTTTTAGTCAGGTTCGTAGTCCTGGTGTCCTTCACTCTTCTGGAATTATGGTTACCTTGCGGCGCGGTTCCTCACCAACGCTCTCGGTCTTTACTTTAGGGTTTTGGCGTAATTCAATATGGATGATGCGGCGCTCGTTGGCCGGCATCGGCTCGAGGATTTGGCGCCGCCCCGTTTTGATGGCCTGTTCAGCCATCCTGCGGGCCAGCTGGCGAAGTTGGCCCTCACGGCGCACGCGATACCCTTCTACGTCCACAATGATCGGCACATAACGCCCGATTTCTTTGCTGACGATCAGGCTGGTGATATATTGCAGTGCATTCAGGGTTTCCGCTCGCCGCCCAATCAGGATGCTGAGGTCATCGCCGTGCACGTTAACGCTGATTGGAGCCCGGTTTCGAGCGTCACTTGCCTCACCGTACCCGGCTACAACCGTCGCGCCGCGTACCTTCATCTTGCCCAACAGCTCGCGGACGGTTTCCCGAGCGGTGGTAAGTACATAATCTTCCTCTGCCGGAGACGGTTCCGGAACCGGTTGAGGGGCAGTTTGTACAGTTGGGCGGGAAGGCGTTGGTTCAGCTTCAACGCGCCTGGCCTTCTCAGGCGAGGGTGCTGACTTGATGGTTAGACGTACGCGCGCCTGGCGAGAACCGAGCCCGAACAATCCCCGGCTGCCCTCATCCAGGATTTCCACCTCGATTGCCTCACGCGCAAGTCCCAGGTCACCCAATCCCTTTTGAACGGCTTCCTCTATCGTTGGAGCAATAACTTCTAAACTGGTACGCTTTTCGGTCATCTTAACTTCTCCAATCGGATAATCACTCTGCCTTGCCCGGAAGGAGTTTGCGCCAGTCCAATTTGCCCATGGCACCATATTGAAGGACGCCGATGAGGTTGCTGGCTACAAAGTACAGGGCCAGACCGGATGAAAACGTATAAGCAAGGTAGCCCATAAAGAGGGGCATGTACAGATTCATGGCTTTGGACATCTGGGCGCCTTGATCACCAGCTGTGGTCGGTGGAGTCATTAATTTGGTCTGTAAATAAGATGTCACCACGACCAAAATCGCCAGAATCGGGACGCCTATCCCAGCGATTGCAAGGCCAAAATCCTTTTCGGGCAAGCTCAGGTCCATCCACAGGAATCGATTGTTGAGCGGAATGAAGGCGGCCGCGTTGATGAAGGGATAAATGTGGCGAGACAGACTCAATAGCTGGACCGGCGTCACAGCTAATGCCTGGATAATGGCCTGATAAAGACCAATAATGATCGGAAATTGGATCAGCGTTGGCAAGCAGGAACCGAAGGGGCTGACCCCCATTTCCTGGTAAAGCTTCATTTGCTCCTGGGCAAGTTTCTCGCGATTATCCTTATACTTCTTTTGAATATCCTGCCATTTCTTCGATTTTTGCAGTTCTTGCATCGCTTGAGTGCTCTTCAGCTGTTGGGCGGTGAGCGGATAGGTGATCAAGCGGACCAGGATGGTGAATACGATAATGGATAAACCAAAATTTTGCCCCAAGAAACTATAGATCAACAGCAGGGCGTTGATCATTGGGTTGAGGATCAGAGTATCCCACATTGTGTTTTCCTGTTAATTTTTAACATATTACGCATTCAAGGTCCTATTGCTGTGGATTTGGGTTAAACGACCATTTTTTGGCGCCGCCGTCCTTGCTCACCGCGACCAGGAGGTCCGGATTGTCGATCGGGGTTACCAGGATGAGGTCCCCGGCCTCCGCTGGGGCGGTGTAAAGCTTACCGCCAATGGCCTGGCTCCACATCTTTTTCCCGGTAGTATCGACAGCGAAAAGCGAACCAGATTCGGTTGTGAAATAGATGACATTGTCTACCACCAGGGGGGTACCCGCAATGGCGCCATCCAGTTGGTCTGGCGTAAGTTGCCATACCTTTGTTCCTTCGGCAGCGTCTACAGCGTAGAAATTACCATCCAGGTCACCAAAGTAAAGCCGGCCGTTGTCGAGCGCCGGGCTGGACCAAACCCATCCGGCGGTTGCAAATCGCCACGGTACAGAGCCATCCTGGGTGCTGATGGCCAGCATTTGTTTATCAAAGGTGCCTACGTAGAGTGTGCCTGTTGTTTCGTCCAGAGCTGGCGTCCCGACCATGGCCCCACCCAAGTCTGCACTCCTCCAGAGTAGATTTCCGTTTGCCGGATCCAGAGCATATACAGTGTGGTCCATCGAGGCCACGTAGAGGCATTTACATTGGCTGTCAGCGATTGGTTGGGCCCAACTTTCGCCCTTCATCTCATAAGTCCAGATTTCGCTCCCGTTCAAATCGAGACCATACACCTTTTTGTCCGCATCCGGTGCGAAAACGCCACCTTGCGCAGCCAGGGGTGCAGCGATAAAGCGATTTTTCGCTCCAGTGAAGCTCCAGTGTACGCTTCCATTGCCGGGATTGAGGCTATAAAGCACATTGTTGTAACCTCCCACAACGAGCTGGTCATCCGGAGCGAGGGCAGGCTTCGCATAGAATGTTATTTTGTTATCGGCCTCAGCCGGAAAGCGCCACTGCTCGCTGCCATTGGAAATTTGAACGGCGTGCACCTGGGTATTGTAGGCCACATAAGCAATATCTCCGGCCACCAGCAGACCCGGCCAGCTGGTGGCTGCGGTGGCCCCTCCCGCGCAAGCGGTCAGAGCGCTCGCCAGGATGAGTAAGGCGATAGATATAATAAGATGTTTGAGTTTCATTGAGATTGTGTTCTGTGTGTCATTGAGTTTTCCGGCAGATCGCCGGCCTGATCCTCGCTCGTTTTCGGGATTATGGCACTGGGTCGTAGCCTCCGGGGTTAAATGGATTGCAGCGCAGGACCCGCCAGATCGCCAGCCAGCTGCCTTTAATGGCGCCATGTTTATAAATAGCCTGGTAACCATAATGGGAACAAGAAGGGTAGAAGCGGCAGGTATTTGGCGGTAGCGTCCGGGAAATGGTAAGTTGGTAGAGCCTGATGGGCAGCAACAGCAGAAAACGGGGAATATTCCGAATCCGCAAAGGTAAGTCGCGGAGACGCGGCTCAGCAGGGTGTCGGTGATCGAAATGAATTTCAGTCGCCATGGGGGTATTTCAGAAGGCGAGCCCGTTTTAGGAGATCCGCCAGCGCCTCCTGGCACTGCTGGAATGAAGCGCCAGGTAATGGGTGGCGAGCAAGGATGAGCAGGTCCCACCCTGGTTCAATTAAGGGAATTAATGGACGGATTGCTTCCCTTAAGCGGCGTTTGGCCCGGTTACGTTGGACGGCATTTCCTATTGATCGTCCGGCAGCGACAGCAACACGTGCGCGTTCATGCTCGTTCGGGTGAGTGACCAACACGATAAGCGGGTGCGCATAAGATTTTCCCATTCTCCGCACCCGCTTGAAGTCGCTTGATTTGGTCAGGCGGAACCTGCGCTTCACCAATTTGGGCTGTTTTCGCCCCGCATTGCTCAGCTCTTCCAATTTGCTCGCTTAACATGGTTGTTTGCGGATACGGTCAAGCGATAACGACCTTTGCGGCGGCGGTTTTTCAGGACCTTGCGCCCATTGGCGGTGGACATTCGCGCCCTGAATCCGTGTACACGCACCCGGCGCCTCTTTTTTGGTTGATAAGTTCTTTTAGGCATTATTCTTTCCTGCTTCGATTTTAGACCCAGCTTCCGGGAAGTTCTAAGATTGGTTTCTAAAGCTTCCGGGAAGATGGGCGGCTTACATCAT
>DASQQR010000040.1:0-3690 GCA_035643335.1 Anaerolineales bacterium | reverse complement strand
GTGCTCTGGGCCAGCGCCTTTCCGGGCGATCACATTGCAGCCTGTGGAAGGAATTCGGCGGGCCCGGCTCTCGAGCGTAACCTGCTTGCCGGCGTATCCGGCCAGCCGCTGCCCCTCTTCCTCCGTCATGTAGACTGAGGGGATGTCGAAATCGCCATCTTCAATTAGAGGGAATGGGTACACAGCCCCGGCCATCTCTACGTCCCGGGAAGTGGCCGCTACGATGGCAGCCGGCTGCTTGGCCTCGAGCAGGTGGATGATCTGCTTGTGGTGCTCGGGATTGTAGAAGGGGAAGTTCTTGGGCATCAACTGCTCTTTGGTCAGGTCCCCCTGTAACAGGAGGATTTTGCCGGCGGCTTCAGCGACCTCCAATTCCGGGAGCGAGGAAACCACCACCAGCGGCGCGCCGGTCCGGCATCCAAGGGAGTACGGGCTGGCGAAAATTTTAAATTCGCCCCCGTTCGCGGCGAGACCGGCTCCCTCGGTGGTCCAGTCGATGCAGTCGAAACTGGGGGATTCGGTCTTAAACCCGAAGGACGCGATGGTACGCTCGAAGAAATCCGTGGCGGCCTGATTGCCCCGGCTTCCCACCCGGCGGCTCGGAATCTCCAGGCACAGCTTCCGCAAATATTGCGCGGCTTCTTCAATCATGGGGTTTGACTTCATGATGCCTCCCTGACACAAACGAGTTTTCCGGATAACGATTTTACCAACTTCTTGATCTTCTGACCCTTTTTTTCTTCTTAATCTTCTTCTCCTTAATCTTCCCGGTTGCTGCCAGCAACCGGGAAGATGCGGGAAGATGGAGTGGATGGGAATTTCGAGCATTTTTCAGGGGTAAAAACGAAGGGAAACGAATAGCTGGATAGGCAAGATTAAGTCCCAATCAAGCATCTTCTAAGAGAACAAGAGGCCCAAAAAATGGGCGACGTAGGGAATAAGTCTGCCCCAGAAATGGGTGAAAAAGGCCGGAGGAAGGGGATTGGAGCCGATTTTCCCCCTACCCACAGGGCCGGCAGAGTGCCCGCCCAGCCGGCATCGATGAGATAATAGTGGGTCGAGCGAGGTGAGGGCGCCAGTTGGGCGAGCGAATCGTAGAGCGCCGCGATGCGCACCCAGTCCGGCTCCTCTGCGGCGCGGGCGCGGGTATGACAGGTGGCAGGTTCGACACCTGTGGTGGTATCAATAATCCTCAGATGCGGTCAAGGTTACGCCGAATCGGCAAGCGGTGGCAAAGTTATGTGCCCGAATAAGTCACCCAGTTCAAAGGCTTCGATCCCCTGCATGCCTAGCATGAGCGATATTTGACCACCATGATGAACGTCATGAGTCAGAATGCGCCAAAGCGTCCATTGGCGCGAGACCGCGTAAACCGTCCCGTTCCAGGTGTGCCGGTAGGTTTTTGCCAGATCGGAAACATCCCAGGTCTTGAGCGTAGTCTCGATCATCTGCCAAGTGGTTTCCAGCCATTGCACCAGCTCTGTGGACTGGTCCGCGATAGGGACAGCACTTTCAACGATGTCGCGATTCCCATCGTTGTCTTGTTCCCAGGCGTGGATTTGCCTAGCCAGCGCTGCGCTTCCAGGCGCATCCATGCGAGCGAACCATGTGATGCGTGCGAGACTGATGTGCCGCGCCAGCTCGCCAACTGAATTGAGATCGGCAGCGGGTCGCCACACGAGTTGCTCGCGGGTTAGGGGAGCAACGGCATGCACGAGACTGGTCTGATGCCCGTCCCACCCCTCGAATATATCGGCCGGGGAGCGCATACTTTTTGCCATCATATTATTCTGTGTCGTGCGGCGTCAGCCGCCAGCGATGGCTCCCACAATCAGAAGAGGTTCGGCGCCCCTTACGACCGGGTCCGGCAAGGGGGTATCCGGTGGGTCGTGGGACAGATCCTCTCCGCAGGCGAAGAAGCGAATGAAAGGCCGGCGCTGCTTGGTGACGTGGTCGCGGATCGTGCCGCGCAGCATTGGGTAACGAGCCTCCAAGGCATCCAGCACTGTGCTTACCGTTAGCTGACCTTCGACCTGAATCTCAATTTCGCGGCCCACATCTGCCAGTCTGCGGAGAGGCGTAGGTAGGACCACCCGGATCATGGAATGGTCTGGACTTCGACCGAGAACACAGCGGGAAGGTCCCGGACGATGGGCGTCCAGCTATCGCCGGAGTCGGCCGATGCATATACCTGCCCGCCGGTGGTGCCGAAGTACACGCCGCACGGTTCCAGCGAGTCAATGGCCATGGCGCTGCGCAATACGTTGACGTAGCAGTCCTTTTGCGGCAGACCCTTGGTAAGCGCCTGCCACTCGTTCCCACCCGTGCGGCTGCGATAGACGCGCAGTTTGCCATCGGGGGGATAGTGTTCTGAGTCGCTTTTGATCGGGACGACGTAGATGGTGTCCGGTTCGTGGGCATGAACGGCAATTGGAAATCCGAAGTCGCTGGGCAAGTCCCCGCTGATCTCGTGCCAGGACTCGCCGGCGTCGTCGCTGCGCATCACATCCCAGTGCTTCTGCATGAAGAGCACATCGGGACGGGAGGGATGCATGGCGATGTTGTGAACGCAGTGACCGACCTCCGTATTGGGATCGGGCAACTCGTACTCGGTTTTCAGGCCCCGGTTGACCGGTTTCCACGTGGCGCCACTATCGTCAGTGCGGAAGGCGCCGGCAGCCGAGATGGCTACAAAAAGCCGGTTGGAATCGTCCGGATCCTGCAGGACAGTGTGCAGGCACATGCCACCCGCGCCCGGCTGCCAAAGGTTTCCTTTGGCACTCCGTAACGAGGGAAACTCCTGCCAGGTCACCCCGCCGTCGGTCGAGCGGAACAAGGCGGCGTCTTCCACCCCGGCGTAGACGATATCGGGATCGGTGAGAGAGGGTTCGAGGTACCAGACGCGCTTGAACTCCCAGGGGTGCTGGGTGCCGTCGTACCATTGGTGGGTGCCGACCTCGCCCTCGTAAACGAACTTGTTGCTTTCCCCACGCGGCATGCCGTCGGGTGTTTTTTCCAGTCCGCCGCCTGGCGTTTCCCACGTCTTCCCGCCGTCGTCCGAGCGCTGGATCACCTGCCCGAACCAGCCGCTAGTCTGCGAGGCATACAGCCGGTCCGGATCAGCGGGCGAGCCTTTCAGGTGGTAAAGCTCCCAGCCCGCAAAGAGGGGGCCCTGGACGTCCCATTGTTGACGTTTGCCGTCCGATGTCAGAATGAACGCTCCCTTGTGGGTGCCAACTAAAACACGTACTTTGCTCATTTGTTCCTCCTGTATGTGCTGATTCTAAGATTGGACACGGATTGAACGGATCACACGGATAGAATTTCTGATAAGTCGTACCGCCACGCGGCGGCGGGCAGCGATGCGTGTGGGCTATCTTCATCCTTTGTAGCGTGCTCAGTGTTCATGACAACCTGTAATTATTTCTTCGCTGACTGTCAAAAACTATCCGGAATGTGCTTGCAATGGCTTAATTCTTGACCAACCTGCGTTAATCGATGCGGTAGGTCACTTCAAATGGATTCCCACAGGGATCCTCGAAATAGACCGCATAATAGCTGGAGCTGATCGGGAAGTGCTGGGGTCCGCTAGTGATTTTTCCGCCGCTTTCCCTCACCAGATCGGCGATTCGATCGACTTCCTGGGGACTTTCCGCCCAGAAGCCAATCATGTTCTGGTTTGGCCTATCA
>DASQQR010000039.1:0-5609 GCA_035643335.1 Anaerolineales bacterium | reverse complement strand
TGTCCCCGTCTTTGTCGAAGCCGACGACGGAAAAACCCTGGTCGGCCATATTGAGGGCGAAGTTACGCCCCATCACCCCCAGGCCCACCATGCCGATGTCGAATTTACCTGTGTTCATTTTTCTCCTTTACTCCATAATAGACACAAAGGTATCTTCTCAATAATTGGGGGGGGTAGGTGTTTGTTGGAGCGGGCTCCGCCCGCTCCAACAAACACCTACCCCTTCCTATTGAGAAGTTACACACAAAGCCTTGCGAAGGTTTACTTTGATGTGCTTCTTTTGCAAAGGATACATCTTCCTGCCAATCATCAAAAATGGATGAGTTACCTGAACCTTCGCAAGGCTGGGCGGGTTGAATCTACAGCGACAGTCCAAGCTCCTCCAGAGCCTGGCGGGTGCTCCTGTAACCGGTATGCACAATACCCTTCATCCCCAGGCCGCGAGCCACGTCCACAAACATGGGGCGGTCTTCGATGTAAACCGAACGCTCGGGCTCAGCCTGGGAGATATCCAGGGCGATGCGATACATATCCCCATCCGGCTTGCGATAATGGACGAAACAAGAGGAAACGAAAAAATCCATGAACTCGGCCAGGCCAAACTTTTCAATGCGATGGACGGTCAGCTCACGCCCCTCGTTGCTGATGGCACCCACGTGCAGGTGGTAGCGGTCTTTGAGGTCCCGGATCAGCTGGATCATATCCGGGTACGGTTCGGATTGTGCGAACATGAAGGCGCGAAACTCATCCCGCGAGAAGGGCCGTTCTTCATGGAATATCACCCTGGTGAGATATTCATCCAGACCGAGCTTACCTTCCTCGTAAGTGTCGAATGTCAGGTGGTGGCGCTCGTTCAACTCCTCGTAATCCAGGTTGAACTTTTTGGCGGCATCCTGGCGCATAGTATGATCCCAACCGTTGGTGAGCAAAACTCCGCCGATATCCAGAAACAAGGTCGAGATGGTGCCTGGATTTGCCATATCAAACCCGGTAGTCCACCGAAAAAGATGCTTCCACCGCTTCCTTCAGTTTTTCCAGACCGCGCTCCACGTTCACACCCAGGTGTATGCGGATCACCCGGCGTCCATGCCGTTTCAAGGCATCCAGGTCCCCCAGCGCCTGAGCGCGCTTGAAAACGTCGAATGTATAGGGCGCGTTGCGGACACGGGGCCGGTCCGTGTCATCAGCAGTTATTTGTATGAATAGCCCGGTATTGGGACCGCCCTTGTGAAGTTGGCCGGTGGAATGCAGGAAGCGCGGCCCGTAACCGAGGGTCGTCGCCAGGTGCAGGCTGTTTCTGAGCGTCACCCGGATGTGCTGCAAAGCCCGGTTGGTGGCAGGCTCTTCGGCCAGATAGGCCATCAAGGCGACGTAATCTCCAGGTTTCGCCAGAGAGAAGAACTGCGCCAAGTTCCCGGCCAGACTCGCGGCGACTTCCTGGGCATATACGCCCACGTGATCCTCCACCAAATCGGGTTCCTGTTCCTCTAAATAGCCTTCCTCTTGTACTTCAGCCAACAACCGGTTGGTGTTGTCCTTGCTCTCCTGGACATTGGGCTGGTTGAAAGCGTTAATCCCTAAAATGGATCCTGCCGTTGCCGTAGCGATTTCCCAACGGAAGAACTCTTGAACCAGGTCAAGAGGTTCGTCCAGCCGGATCGTGAAGACCGGATGACCAGCGGCCTCGAGATCCTCGACCAATTTGTCGAGGGCTCTGTCGATTTGATCCTTAATGCGGAAGTACACGAAGAAGCGGTCATTTCCGTAGACCAATGGCGCGCCGACCGGCTCACCGGCCACGGGCACAATGCCTTTGCCTTCCTTACCGGTGCTCTCCGCGATGAGCTGCTCGAGCCACATTCCAAAAGTGGCCATTGATTCCGGAACCAGGAAGGTGATCTTATCGCGGCCGTTCAGCGCCAATTCGCCTAATGCAGCGCCGAGCATCATGCCGGGATTTTCCTGGGCAGGCACAGAGGAGGCGCAGGCGTGCACCATGCGCAGGGCCCGGTTCAGAAGGCCGTCCAGATCCAACCCCATCAAGGCGGCTGGCACAAGTCCAAAACAGGAGAGCGCCGAATAGCGGCCGCCGATGTCCGTGTAATTGAGAAACAGGCGGCGGAACTCCAGATCCCCGGCCAAATCCGCCAGGGGCGTACCCGGGTCGGTGATGGCCACGAAATTGTCTCCCACGGGAGGGATCGTATGCGTCGAGGTCCAATGATAAAAATAATCTGCTAAAGCCCTCGTCTCCGCGGTTGTGCCTGATTTGCTGGCAACAATGAAGAGCGTGTCCGCAAGCGGATTCGCACGCTCGATATCCAGAATAGAAGACGGATCGGTGGTGTCCAGCACGGTCAGCGGCAGCCCACCGGGGCCGGGTTCGAAAGTGCGCTGCAAAACCAAAGGCGCCAAGCTGCTGCCACCCATGCCCAGGTGTACGACCTGAGCCAGCCCGGCGGATCTCACTTCGGCGGCGAAATCGCGCAGTTCTGCCAGGTTCTCTTCCATTTTCTCGGCCACGTGCAGCCAACCCAAGGCGTTCGCAATGACCTTCTGATCTCCCGGATCCTTTTTCCACAGGCTGGCATCTTTGCGCCACAGCCGCGAACTGAAGTGTCCCTCTTCCAATTGGTCCAGGCGTTGTTTGACCCCGGTTTCATACTCACCCAGGTATACCCACTGGCGGTCCGGAGGCCCGCTGAGGGCCAGCTCCCTTTTCTGCCGGAGGGTATCCAGCAGACGATCGTAAGAGTTGGTGAATTTCTCCACCCCCTCCTCGAGCAGTTGGAACGTGACTGCATCGATATCGATATGGACGTCGGGCAAACAATCCAGCATCTGCCGGGCCCCCTGGGCGCCTTCCTCCAGGCGAGAGGCCGGATTCCCGTGGTGGCGATAAGCATTCAAGGTCTCAAGTGGGAGGGTGTTGACAGTATCAGGGCCAATCAAAGCTTCCACGTATTTCACATCGCTGTAATCCGGGTTCTTAGTGCTTGTGCTGGCCCACAACAACCTTTGCGAGCGGGCGCCCTGATCAGCGAGCTTCCGGAAGCGCTGGTCCTGAAAAATCTGCTTGTAGATCGAATAAGCGATTTTTGCGCTGGCAACCGCCACCTGGCCGTGTAGATCCTTAGCCGTCTCCGCGACCGAGTTTCCTGCCCGCATCAACTTGTCCAACATCGGATCAACCAACACATCGATGCGGCTGAGGAAGAAACTGGCGACCGAGGCAACCCGGTCGATGGACCCGCCATTTTCGCGGCGGTCTTCCAGGCCTGAAATATAGGCCTCGGCGACCTCCCGGTAGCGCGGCAGCCCAAACAGCAAAGTGACGTTCACATTAATGCCCTCAGCGATCAGCTGGCGGATGGCCGGCAGCCCTTCGGGCGTGGCCGGAACCTTAATCATGACGTTGGGACGGTCGAGCTCCTTCCAAAAGCGGCGGGCTTCCTGGATGGTCCCCTGGCTATCATGCGCCAGGTAGGGGGAGACTTCCAGGCTTACGTAGCCATGCTCTCCCTCGGAGCTCTCGTAGAGCGGGCGGAATAAGTCCGCGGCGCGCTGGACATCTTCAATTGCCAGGGCCTCGTAGATCCCGGCCGCTTGCATGTCTTCGCGCGCCAATTCCTGGATGGCCTCATCGTAGTCGTGGCTGCCGCCGATGGCTTTCTCGAGGATCGAAGGGTTGACCGTCACGCCGCGGAGCCCGTCCTCCTGTATCAGGCGTTCCAGTTCCCTGGAATTCAGCATACCTCTGCGAATATAATCCAGCCAGATGCTCTGGCCCAATTTCTGAATATCCAAAAGCGGGTTATTACTCATAGAACATTGTCTCCTAATAGAGCGCCATTTCGCCAGGCTGTGGTTCGATCTAGCCCTTAACCGAACCAGCCAGAATACCGCGCACAAAATAACGTTGTAAGGCAAAGAAGATGAACAAGGGCAACGCCATCGAGATGAAAGCGGCGGCGGTCAGCAGCTGCCACCCGGACCCCAGGGAATTGACCAGATTGCTGATCGTCACCGTCATGGGTGCTACCGAAGGAAATCCACCCAAATAAATCAGAGCCACCAGCAGATCGTTCCACACCCACATGAACTGGAAGATCGCCAATGATGCCAGGGCTGGCACCGAAAGCGGGAGCACCAGCCGGAAAAAGGCGGTGAAGGGAGAGGCACCGTCCAGATAAGCCGATTCCATCATCTCGCGCGGCAGAGTGCCAAAAAAATTGCGCAGAAGATAGACGGCAAAGGGAAGCCCGTAGCCGGTATGCGCCAGCCAGATGCCCGGGAAGGTCCCTGTCAGGTTCAAACGCGTATAAAGCCTCAAGACCGGGATCAAAGTGGACTGAAGGGGTACCACCAGCAGCCCGACGACAATGACAAACAGCAGATCCCGGCCGCGGAATTCCATCCAAGCAAAGGCGAAGGCCGCAAAGGCGGCGACCATGATGGGGATCACGGTTGCCGGTATAGAGATGAACAGGCTGTTCACGAAGCTCTGCGCCATGCCGGAACCGGCCAGTGCCTGGCGGTATAGCTCAAGAGTAAATTGAAAAGGCGTTTGGAAGGCGGTCCACCAACCCGTATTGGCCACCGCGCTGGCGGGACGGAAAGAACTGACCAACAACGCTATCGTTGGCTCCATCCATATCGCCACGATGATAAGTATGGCAATATGTACTGGAGTGCGCTGAATAAAACGAACCAGCCTGTGGCTGACTGAATAGGTCTCCCTGGTGGGCGTACGGGTTTCCGTGGTGGCGGTCATCGGATCATCTCCTGCTCCCTGAAGCGGCGGATATTAAACAACATGACCGGGACAATGGCAGCCAAGAGCACCGTGGCGATGGCGCTGGCCCGGCCGAAATCGGTGAAGTTGAACATTTGCTTGTACATAAGGTTAGCGATCACGTCGGTATTGAAATTTCCGTTGGTTAACACATAAACAATGTCAAAGGCTTTGAGAGCAAAGATCACCATGGTCGTGGCCACCACTGCGATGGTCGAACCCATCATCGGGATAGTGACCTGGAAGAGAATCTGCCACTCATTGGCGCCATCCACGCGGGCGGCTTCCAGGATTTCCGTGGGGATGCTTTTCAGACCGGCGGAAAGGATCACCAGGGCAAAGCCGGTCCACACCCAGATGCCCACCCAGATCAATGCGGGGTTGTTCGTGACAGGATCAATCAACCAGGGCACCGGCTGGCCTCCCAGGGACGTGACAATGCCGTTCAGCGTTCCCGTTTGAGCAGCTCCAGCAGGTTTGTAATCGTACTGCAGTTTCCAGATGACGCTGGCGGCCACGAAGGAAATCGCCATGGGGATGAAGATCAACGCTTTGGCAACTGATTCGTAGCTTACCCGATCGAACAACACAGCAAAGCCCAGGCCAAAGGTCACGGTTAATCCGGTTAGCAGGACCAACCAGTAGATGTTGTTCCGCATGGCGTTCAAGGACTGCGAATCTGTAAAGACGTAGATATAATTCTGTAACCCAACGTACTGCGTGGAATCTCGGTTTAGGAAACTCAGGTAAATCGTGTTGATCGTGGGGTAAACAAGGTATATGGCCAAAAGCACAATCACCGGGCCGGCCCACA
>DASQQR010000038.1:0-2381 GCA_035643335.1 Anaerolineales bacterium | reverse complement strand
GCCGTGGTCATCTTAGCCAATATTTGGGTCATCTTCGTGCGCTAGAGGCTTTAATCTGTGAACCTTCAACTACTTTTCGCCGAGCGGTTTGGGCACCAACCTGAAATCCTGGCTCGCGCTCCGGGCCGGGTAAATTTACTCGGAGAGCACGTCGATTATAATGACGGTCCCGTTCTGCCGGCTGCAATTGACCGCGCGGTTCACCTGGCGTCTGCCCCTAGCCAACAAAACGTTGTACACTTGATCGCCTATGACCTGGATGATGAAGTGGCTTTCCCGTTGGACGCCCTCCGGGATAAATCCGACGGGCACGGGGATCCCTTACCGAATTGGGCCCTCTATCCCGCCGGTGTGGCATGGGCCTTGCGAGAGGCCGGTTATGAGGTGCTTGGCGTCCAGGCACTCTATACCTCTGACGTGCCCATCGGAGCGGGCTTGAGCTCATCGGCCGCGGTCGAAGCCGCCTTCGCTGTCACCTGGCAGGCGCTGGGGGGCTGGCAGATCGATCGCATGCAGCTCGCTCGCCTCTGCCAGCGAGCCGAGAACGAGTACGTGGGCGTTGCCTGCGGCCTGATGGACCAGTTCGCCAGCCTCCACGGAGTCTCCGACCATGCCTTATATTTCGATACCCGCAGTTTGGAGTGGCAGGCCCTCCCTCTACCCGTGGATAACGTCCTGGTGATCGCCGATTCGGGCCTCAGCAGGGAACTGTCTGGTTCGGTATATAACCAGCGCCGCGCGGAATGCCAGCAAGCCGTGCAGCTCCTGCAGGAGTACTTGCCGGATTTGCGTTCCCTGCGTGACGTTTCTCCCACCGAATTCGCAGCCTACAGCGAATTTTTGTCTCCCACCATTCGAAAGCGGGCTGAACACGTGGTCAAAGAGATCTACCGTGTGGATTCGGCGGTGAGCGCCCTGAAATTGGGCGAATGGCGCTCCTTCGGCGCCAAGATGTTGGCCAGTCACGCCAGCCTGCGCGATCTGTATGAGGTCAGCTCTCCGGAACTGGATACCCTCGTGGACATCGCCCACGATTTACCCGGCTGTTACGGGGCACGCCTGACCGGGGCCGGTTTTGGAGGCTGTACCGTCAATTTGGTGGAGCAATCCAAAACCCGGGAGTTCATCGCGGGGTTACAGTCCGGGTATCAGAATCGCACCGGTCGCCAGGCCAAAATCTACTCGTGCCGTGCCAGCGATGGGGCCAGGGCAGAAATTATTCCGAATTAGATTTTCCTTAAAAAATTCCGGCCTCGAAAGAGGCCGGAATTACCTTTATCGTATGGGATTGGTTAGTGCTCTGCGCCGCGCATTTTTTGGGTCTGGCCCGTTACGACGCTGCTCCCCAACCCTGCCAGCACACCCAGTATGCCAAGCACCACTGCGATGATGAACGTCCACGGCATTGGATACGAGATGTTGAGCAGACTATCCAGGGAATAAAGACCCGGGCCACTTAACCCCACGACGCTGGCTACTGCGATGTTGAGTAGCTGGTACTCCATTCCGCGGTTAGAGTTCCACAGGCCGTTTTTCCAGTGGACCTTAATGATCGCCATTAACATCACGGATACGATGAGAGCTCCGGCAATGGGAGTGTAGAGACCGAGCACCAGGCCGAGACCGCCCAAGGTCTCACCTAAACCGGCAATGAGAGCCCAGAATTTGTCGGGCTGGATATTCAGGCTTGCCAGCATCTTACTGGTACCCTGAATTCCACGGCCGCCCCACCAGCCAAACAGCTTCTGGGTACCATGACCGAAGAAAAGCAGGCCGAGCACGACGCGCAACACTAAGAGCAAAATATCCGTGCTAATCACGGTAACTCACCTCCTTCGTTTTAAGTGTATTTCGTGTGGCTGATCCTGAGAATGGGGGCGCGGCCTCGATTCACGCCCCCATTCTCAGGCCTGCCATCGCGAGTCCCCTATAACCAGCTTAATAATAATCCCTGCAGATTAATCTCAGGTTATGTAATCGTCAGAATTTTGTAAGAATCATTTGGCAAGTCGTGAAACGCTCACTCCATTTTAGGGAACAATCGATATCTCCTGGGTAAGCGGAATTGGGATCTGTTGCTATGGTAACATTATCTTATGGATTATTCGCAGATCACCGATTGGTTGTACATCGGTACAACACCTCAACCGGACGATTATCCACTCTTGCATTCACTGGGGATCCGCCTGGTGATCAACATGCGCGTGGAAAAGCGGCCTGCGCCTGATCCCCAGGATAACGGGCTGCGTTTTCTGTGGTTACCGACCTTCGATTCGCCCCTCATCCCTATCCCCATCCGCGCTTTGCAAAGAGGGGTGCAGGAGGCACTTGACACGATTGAAGAGGGCGATAAAGTATATGTCCATTGTGCCGCCGGCGCC
>DASQQR010000037.1:0-5469 GCA_035643335.1 Anaerolineales bacterium | reverse complement strand
GACCACAACCATCGCGCTGGCCGGTAAAGGCGGCGTTGGCAAGACCACCGTCGCAGCCATGGTGATCAAGTATTTGGCTCAGGTCCAAAATGGCGCCATTCTGGCGATCGACGCCGACCCGAGCAGCAATCTCAATATGGTGCTTGGATTGGAACTGGACTGGACGGTGGGAGACATCCGGGAAGATATGTTGGAGCAAGTCCAATCCTCCCTGGTAGCCGGAGGCGCAGCCATGGGCACCTTGCCTGGAGGGGTAAGCAAACGAGAATATCTTGATTATCAGGTGCGCTCATCGGTCTCCGAGGGCAGCTACTTCGATCTGATCGCCATGGGCCGTTCGGAAGGTCCTGGATGCTACTGCGCTGTCAACCACAATCTGCGGGAAGTCATCGACAGCATGAGCAAGAATTATCGCTACGTGGTGATCGACAACGAGGCCGGCATGGAGCATCTCAGCCGGCGCACAACCCGTGACGTCGAGCACTTATTGATCGTCACCGACCCGACCCAACGTGGCATTGTAGCGGCTGAACGCATCGCCGGGCTGCGCAAGGAGCTGGATATCAACGTCGAAAACGCTTACCTGATCCTCAATCGCCTGGCCGGCGAGATCCCGCGGCCGCTCCAGGAGCGCATCGATGCCCTGGACATCCCTCTCCTGGGCGTGATCCCCGAAGATCCGGAGATCGCCACCTTCGAATTCAGCGGCCGTCCCCTGGTAGAGCTGCAGGCCGACTCGCCCGTATACCAGGCCGTTGCGAAGATGATGGAAGAGATCCTCCTTTGAGCGTGTTGCTTTCTGAGGACCAAGAATGCACTCCACGCGGCGGGCACGATTTCCCGCCGATTTTTTCACACAAGATTATCTTGACAATCCCTGGATTTCGAGCGATAATGGTTCCAAAACGGAACCATTATAGGTAAGCCATCATGGCTACGATTACAGTTAAAAACATACCAAATGACCTGTACGAGCAATTGAAGCGCTCTGCCGAAGCCCACCGGCGCAGCATCAATAGTGAGATCATTGCCTGCATAGAACAGGCCGTTCAAAGTCGCCAGCTGGACCCAGAAGCCATCCTGGTAAGGGCACAACGCCTGCGGGAAAAGACTGCCCATTACCGCGTCACTGATGAAGGCTTCTCCAAAATGAAGAGAGAAGGTCGCCCGTGATCGTCGTGGACACGAACATCATCGCATATTTATATCTGTCAAGTGAACGATCAACCCAGGCTGGGCAAGCTCTTCTTAGAGATCCTGATTGGGCTGCACCTTTGCTGTGGCGAAGTGAATTTCGAAATGTGTTAGCCTTGTACATCAGGAAGAAGATCCTCTCTCTAGAAGATGCTCTCCAGATCATGAACGAGGCGCTGGACCTGATGAGCGAACGTGAATATGAGGTTACCTCTTTTCGCGTCTTAGACCTGGCAGCTTTAAGCACTTGCTCGGCCTATGATTGTGAATTTGTGGGCCTGGCGCAAGATCTGAATCTACCCTTTGTGACCGTTGATAGCCAAGTACTTGAGCAATTTCCTCGTGTGGCGATTGCACTGGATGATTTCCTTGCTGGATAGGACAGGCTGGTTTCTAGATAGATAGCCGATTTAATCTCGTAGATCTGTGATCGGTTTGGACGAACAAAAGGCGAGCGGCACTGCTCGCCTTTTGCTTTGGTTCTCCCAGTTGAAATGTGAAGCGGAATTGGGCAAATTGACTGCGCTGTCTCACGACAGCCAGCGCCCTAGAACAGCCCGACTACCCGTCCCGTCTCCAAATCGATGTCCACGTCGTAGAACACCGGCCGGGTCGGCAGGCCGGGCATGGTGCGCATCTCGCCCAGCAGCGGGTACAGGAACCCGGCCCCGACTGAAGCGCGAATGTCACGGATCGGTATGCGGTAGCCCTTGGGCACACCCTTCAGGCTGGGATCGTGGCTCAAGCTCAGGTGGGTCTTGGCCATGCACAACGGGAGATCATCGAAGCCCAATTTAGTATACAGGTCGATCTTGGCCTGCGCCTCGGGCAGGTAATCGACGCCATCCGCGCCGTAGATTTCAGTGCAGATCGTCTCAATCTTCTCCTTGATGGAGGCATCCAGCGGGTAGAGGAATTTGAAGTCGCTGGGTTTTTCAGCGGCCTTGACCACCGCTTTGCCCAGATCCACCGCACCGTCGCCACCCTCCATCCAATGCCTGGCCACGACGGAATCTTCTGCGCCAGCTTCCAAGGCCGCTCTTCGCACCAGCTCCACTTCCGCCTGGGTGTCGTCTTTAAAGGAGTTGACCGCCACGACCACGGGGATGCCGAAGCGCAGGGCGTTTTTGATGTGGTGCTGCAGGTTGGGCAGCCCGGCGCGCAGCAAATCGAGGTTTTCCACGGTGTAAGCCGGGTCCAACGGCGCACCGGCGACCACCTTGGGGCCGCCTCCGTGCATCTTCAAGGCCCGCACCGTCGCCACCAATACCACCACGTTAGGGATCAGCCCCGAATAACGGCACTTGATGTTGAAAAACTTCTCCATGCCGATATCCGCTCCGAAGCCAGATTCCGTCACCACATAATCGGCCAGTTTAAGGGCAATGCGGTCGGCGACGATGGAGCTGTTGCCGTGAGCGATGTTGGCAAACGGTCCGGCGTGCACAAACACCGGCGTTCCCTCGAGAGTCTGCATCAGGTTTGGTTTAATGGCGTCCTTCATCAGGACCGTCATGGCTCCAGCCGCGCCCAGATCCTCGGCGGTGACCACCTCTCCGTTTTTGTTGGTGCCGATCACGATGCGACCATAACGCTCGCGCATGTCGGCCAGGTCGGTGGTCAGGGCCAGGATGGCCATGATTTCGCTGGCCACGGTGATGTCGAAGCCGGTAACCCGGGTATGGCCCTTTTCGTCCGGGCCTTGCCCAATAGTGATCGTGCGCAAATGCCGGTCATTGGTATCCACCACCCGGCGCCAGGTTATGCTATCCGGATCGATGTCCAGGCGGGCAAAGCGGCTGCGCTCCTCAGCAGTGAGCTCATTCGGATCGGTCTTGTCGATGCCCAGCCTCTTCAAGCGACGTAACATACTGGGTGAGAAGCTGCGATTGCCGTCTTTGTCCGGCGGGCATAGCCGCCCGAAGAGGGCGTCATCGGACTGCCGCGATTCGTGGAACATGCGGGTGTCGATCGCGGCGGCCAGCAGGTTATTGGCGGCCGTGATGGCATGGATATCGCCGGTCAGGTGCAAGTTGAAATCTTCCATAGGGACGACCTGGCTGTACCCGCCGCCGGCGGCACCACCCTTGATACCGAAGGTCGGGCCCTGGCTCGGCTGGCGGATGCAGGTGAAGACCCGCTTCCCCAAATGGGCTCCCAGCGCCTGACTTAATCCAACCATTGTCGTGCTTTTGCCCTCACCCAAAGGAGTTGGGGTTATGGCGGTGACGTCAATGTATTTCCCATCGGGGACATCCTTCAGGCGCTCTAAAACGTCGAGGCGTACTTTGGCTTTGTAATTGCCGTAAAGCTCAAGCTCCTCGGGAAGCAAACCGATTTCTTGAGCCAGAATATTGACTGGCTTTAATTCGGCTGCCTGAGCGATCTCGATATCCGAAGGAACCGGATATACGCGCTTGAGGGGCGTAGGTCTGAAGGGGCGTAATCCAGGAAACTCACGAACGGAACTCATAGGGTATCTCTCCTTTCAATTTGGTGTGAATATTATTGGAATAATCCATAATGGAATGCCTGTTCACAATTGTGTCATCATTCACCAATATTTACAATGGACGCATGTCCCATTCCGCTACGCAAGTTGTCACATTCTGGCCGTGTGGTTTCAAAATGCCTGGCTCATTGGGAATTGCCGTGAAAGGGGCCGACGTGGAAGTTATTTTTGTCATGCCCCTTTGCCAACATTATCTAGTTGCCTTGGCGATATTTTTACCCTACAATAAGGCTAGCAAACCTTATCCAATCCACCTCAGGAGGTCCGAATGACTGAAAGAAAGAAAGTAACCATCACCACGCTGTTCAAGAAAGTCGCCAATAAGGAGCCGATCACCTGGTTGACATGCTACGATTATCCCACTGCATACTTCCAGGAGCAGGCCGGGATAGATATGATCTTAGTCGGTGATAGTTTAGGTATGACTATGCTGGGCTACGACACGACCCTTCCGGTGACTATGGATGACATGATCCGGCACACCCAGGCGGTGCGCCGGGGATCGCCCAACGCCTTTTTGGTTGGTGACATGCCTTATATGAGCTACCAGCCCAGTGTCGAGACGGCCATACGCAATGCCGGCCGCTTCATGGCCGAGGCCAGCTGCGATGCGATTAAACTCGAAGGTGGCAAAGAGATGGCCGATCGCATCGCCGGTATCGTAGCCGCAGGCATCCCTGCCATGGGCCATCTTGGCCTGACCCCGCAGAGCGTCAGCGCGTTGGGCGGATATCGGGTCCAGGGTAAGGCTGCGCTACAGGCCAAGAAGATTATCGACGATGGCAAAGCCCTCGAGCAGGCCGGCGCCTTCGCAGTCCTGCTGGAGATGGTGCCCGATCGGGTCTGCAAGATCATTACGGAGCGGGCCGAGGAATGCATCATTATGAGCCTGGGTTCGGGCCCGCACGCTCACGGGCAACTGCTCATCTACCACGACATGTTTGGCCTGTATCCAAAGTTCAAGCCCCGTATGGCCAAGGTTTTCGGTAACGCCGGCGAGATCATTGAGAAGGGGATCGAGCAGTATATCCAGGAAGTGCAGAGCAAGACTTTCCCGGCGGAAGAAAATTACTTTGGAATCAAGGACGAAGAGTACGAAGAATTACTCGATTTGCTAGGTTGATTAATGTCTAAGGAGAGCCTTGATGGATACAACAATTCGTCGACTATTGGGGATCCCAACCTCGCGCCTGGATGACATCAATGCGGTATTGCTGGACCCGAATTCGCGCGTGATCAATGAGTTCCTGGAGGTTGTCGATAAATACGGGACCCCGGAAGTGATCAACCAGAAAGCGGACCAGGCGCGCCAGCTGCCGGCCCTTTTCGATCGCGTCGAAGCGACCCGCCCTGAGTATCTGCAGGATCTGTACTGGCTGGAGGAGCAGTGCGAGCGAGGCATGTTTATCAGCATCCCCGACTACCGCCGCAAAGTCCTGGGCGACAAAGCTGGCACGATGAAATTCGCCGACGATTTCGCCGTCACCCTGGAGATCAGCGCGGCCCAGTACTTCCCATGGGTGATCAGCGCAGCTGAGCGCGCCATCGACCGGGAGATGCTCATGCCCGGGCGCTTCATCCGGGTGCGAAAAATGAAAGAGCAGGAAGCGGACGGCGACCTGCCGGCTTTTGCTGCCGCCATGCAGATCATTGGCGCCAGCTACGTCGAGACCCTGGACACCAAGGGTACGGACGGCTCCAACGTGCACCTGGGCGGACCCGAGACTATCACCGGATACTTCGGGGGCGTCGGCGAGCCCAAC